>JAYRXP010000543.1:0-9248 GCA_041917395.1 Paludibacter sp. | reverse complement strand
CCGAAGGTAAAAAAATGGCTTTTGCTCCGGGTGTGTTGCTTATGGTAAGTGGTCAGATTTCGGAAGCAGAGCAGGTGAAAAAGCAACTGTTGGCGAACCGGAAACTGAATACAAACGGCGAAATTCTGTTTTACAACGAAGGATTGCGTTCGCCCGAAATCCGAAAAATTGTGAAGGATGTATATAAGCAGAAAGTTGATTTTCCGATAAAATAACAAGTCGTATTTATTGATTATACCGCGTTGATATGAGCATCGAGCAGATTAAAGCCGAAATAACTCAATTGTTACAGTCCGTTCAGGGAGATGTTTCGGTTTGTTTTAAGGATTGCGTTTCGAACGATCAGTTTCTATTTAACGAGCTTGAATCCTACAATACCGCGAGTTTGATGAAGGTTGTTGTTGGTCTCGTGTTGCTTTCGTGTATCGAAAATGGCGAACTCGACGAAAATCTCAAAATTGAATTGCGAAATACATTTGCAAGCAAGTTTGATGGAAGTGCTTTTGAATCGGATATTGAGATAGATGGCGAGAAACAATTATACAGCAAAATAGGATCGACGGTTAGTATAATGGAATTGCTGGAACTAATGATTGTTCGCAGCAGCAATCTGGCCACTAACAATTTATTCACATTAATAGATAAAAGAAACTTACTTTCGGAGCTGTTAAACAAAACAGGAATGACCAACACCCGCATTGTACGCGGGGTAGAAGATCAAAAAGCTTTTGATGCCGGAATTATAAACCAAACGAATGCCTCTGACATGTTAAAGTTGTTCGAATATATCAATCAGGGCGTCATAGCGGGCAACAAATCTGCTACTTTGATGCACGGGATTTTAACAAGACAGGAACACAACTCAATCATTCCGTTGTATTTACCCGAAAATATTCTGATTGCGCACAAAACCGGAACTATCCGTGGCGTTCTGCACGACGCAGCTCTTATTTCGTCGGGCACCGATTTGTGTTATATCCTTGTTATTATGTCCAAAAATCTTACTGATGTCCGAAAATCATCTGTCGATTTTGCCAAAGTCTCAAAACTATTTTACGATTTAGCCCTTGCCCTGAATCAGGAGTTTTGCGACCAACAGTCCATAGCTAAAGAAGCTACAAACAGCTAAGGGACTTCGCCGAGCTTTTTGCATTTTTCCTACGCCGAGCAAGGGGGTGTGTTAGCACCAGTTTTTTCTTTCAAATAGCACGCTCTTTTGTTGATCTTTCATTTACAATAGTATTAATTTCACGAGCAAAGTATTTTCTAACGGCCATATTACAAGGAACCTCTCTTATACCAACTCCCCAAACGGTACCAGAATATGTCCTTAGATTGGGGTAAATAGTACCTAAAAACATTTCCTTCCCTTTTTCATAGTTCGCTGAATTAATACTTTTTAGGACAGCAGAAAAAGCACCTGATATAAAGTCTGACAATTGAATACCAACACTTTGGTGGGAGTTTTCTATATTTAAACTGTCTTTGATATGTTTATATTGATTAATGAAATCACCTGAATTATATAATTCAAAATAAATATCCCGAAACAGTTTGTCTGTTTGTTCACTAACAGGATCAAAGAATAAAACTGCCAAATTATTTTGAGTTCTAGACTGAATTTGCATTTCAATTCTTTGCATGTGTTCTTGCAAATGCATTTTAAGCATCGCCTTTTCATTAATCGACGGACATGTCGAATTTTCAGTAAATGTTATAATAATCTTTTTGTACTCTAATTCATTTATCAATTTTAAACTATCTGAAACAAAATCAATTAAATCGTTATATTTGTATTTCTCTATAAATTTAAAATCTTTGTCGTTTGGAATACTTTGTTTTTTTTTCTGATAATTTCGAAGATTCCACAAATATGCCCATTTAATTTCTTTGTCAATTGGCAAACTGTAGTGTAATTTCAATTCATTGAATCTAATTTTCAAGTTTTTCCATTCGTCGGCATTTATTAGTAATGTACTCCGTATATAGTGAGGGTGCACTTTCAAGTAGTTTTTGTTTTTCACCATTTGATAAGTGCCACATTCATCACTAAAACCAAAATATATACTCATCTTTTTCTTTTTTTTAAATTGGTGCTAACGAGATTCAGCGCAAAAACTGCTTTTCTCCCAATTTTCATGTTTTTTTATCGTTTCAAGCCATACCTTATAGCTTCAACCGATGCTCCCGTGCTCGGTCCTGCCGACCGCTGGAAGCCTTAGTATTATGTGTAGTTCATTCTTTCATTGTCATTGTGATATCTTTAAATTTAATACGTCCCTTACGTGGTTCTGCGTTGTCAGCATATACAATCCAAATAATTTCATCATCTGAGAGAATTGCTTTTTCATTAATTCCTTTGGATTTTATTTTCATTTTTTGTCTAGGTAGTATTGGATCATATCGTGAAGGCCCATATTTGGGTATTGATCTCATTCTGCCGTTCATGGTTGGCATCGAAGTCGAGTCAATAACATCGCGAATTGTATTATCAGCAAAGAGTTGAATAATCTCACTATAAGGATTATTGTTGTCTAACAAATAATCATCTCTAAGACCAATATAAGCATTTATGTAATTGGCGAGAACTTTACCATTATTTTTAGCATAGACTCTTAAAGTATAATCAGTTTGGTATTTTTTCTCAGGTTTTACATTGATTAATCGTCCATTTATGTCTTGAGCAAATGATTGGAATGGTAAGTCAAAACCATTTGTTATTTCATATGTATGTCTTGTAATTCCAAATTCTAAATCAATCTCAGGATTTTTTGACCTATTTAGAATATCTCTAATCTCATAATCAAACATAGGTACAGAATTAAAATTGAATCTTTTATAGTATTTTCTGTCGTCTGCTTGGTGAGCTGTGTTACTTTTTGGAATTTCAACAACATAAATTACCTTTTTAGGATTATTGTCGATTTCAATTGGGATTATAGAAATTCCATCAATTCTTGGACGAATTTTACCTTGAATTATTTGTTCTAACCATTCTTTTGTTATAATCTCTCTATCAACGGGATCAATTTCAGCAGGCAAATGCTTTAAATCAGAGTCTTCTGTAATCCCATAGATAATTGTTCCACCATCTGAGTTAGCAAAAGCAGATATATCTTTTGATATTTCAATTGTCTTTTTGTCATTTCTCTCTAACGAAGCAGCAGCTTTATAATCTAAATTTAGATTCTCTTCTACTTTGTTGTCAATAAGACTTCTAATATATTCAATTGTCCAATTCATTATAAGTTGTTTTGAATGTCTCGTCTTCGAAAATGATTCATTTCTTGAAGATGTCCGTTAATTAGTTGTAGCTCTTTTTATTTTTTTTGAATTACACCTAACATTTCCCTATAAGAAACATATTTTCCTGTATAAGAAACTCAGTTTCCCATATTTTCGCATTACCGACTCAATTTGTTTCTCTTATTTATTATATTTACCGATAGGAGAAACTGTGTTTTTTCCACCCGCAAATATAAACAATAATTTTATAATTTTATGGAAATACTGAAAATGTTTAGCGGGTTTGTAAGCCCTGTTGCGGCGACTGCGGAGGGCAGTCGGGGTGGAGTAGGGCGCGTGTGGTTAGCCTTCGGAGGATGCTTTGGGCGTGTCAGGGCCTGTTTTGGAGGTTAAAGCCCTGTTGTGTTTATTTCCATGGGCGTCTGCCGGTGTGTAATTATCAATATTTATGGTGCGAGACGCAATATTTTGCATGTAACAGGCAATAATTTTTGTGTAACAGGCAATATTTTGCTCCCACATGCAATTATGGCAGTGCGAGCAACGATTATTTTAATGTAACAGACAATAATTTTTATATAACAGGCAATATTTAACATTACATCTGCAATTATGGCAGTGTAAGCGGGTATTTATACAATGTAACACAACGACACGAAGCCGCAAAAGCATTTAATTTAGTGCCATTGCGACTTCGTAACTTAACGTTCAAAATATATATCTACAATTTAATTCACCTTTACGCTTGCGCCCATGTTTTCGGAGCGTTTTATGGTTTTGGGATTGCCGGTAATGTCTATTTCGCCTGCGCCCGAGGCATCGGCATCAACACTTTCGGTTGCATAAACTTCTACATGTGCTGCGCCCGACGACTCAATCAGGGCATTTTTTGTTCTGAATTGCTCTGCTTTTAGTTTGGATGCCCCGTTGGCATCTACTGCAATTTCGCCTCCGGCACCGTTAAGTTCGGCATAAGAAGCACCGGACAGCTCTATGTCGGCTTTGCCGGTCACATCAATGTCGAGTTTAGCCTGACTGGCACCGCTCAAATCCATTTTGAACCACGGTGTGTTAATGCGGCTCCTGGTTGTAACTCTGGATGCCCCACTGGCTTCCAGTTCGTAAAGGCTGTCCACACTTACGGTTACTTTTACCGGATAGTTTAGTAAAAACTTGTCGGTATAAATCCGCAATCGGCCATCTTTTACTTCGGTTTTTACCTGCGAAAGAACTTTTTCGGGAGCATTAACTACAAATTGTTTCACCGAGTCGCTGGTCAGTTCCACCTCAATATTGTCCGACACGTCGATGGACGAAAAAGCTTCGTAGGTACGGGTCTCGTCAACGCAGGGTTCGTGGTTTTCGTCCCAGTTAATTACAAAATTGTGTCCGTTGGCGTTAGTCCACTTTATAATTGATTTGGCGCCTACGCTGTAGAGCATAAACAAACCGGCAAACCAAAGCAGCAGAACAATAAGCGATGTTGTTTTGGAATGTTCGTATCGGCGACGATTAATCAGGTTCACAACCCAGTAGATGATCATAAAAATCGGAGCTCCGATAACCAGAAGTAACGCAACAACCAATAAGGCCGTATTATCGCCCGTCATTGTGCTCCATTCGGCTGCCAGTTCGGGCGACAGGCCGTTCAGAAATTCGGGAATAAACAGGAGCGAAATAAGTACAAAAACCAAAGATGCGGCTACCACAATGCCCACAAAACCAAGTATGGCGCCTACAAATCCGGCAAATACTTTAGCCAGAACGCGGATTACGTCTAAAAACTTTTCGCCAAAGCCATTGGCTGTTTGTTTAAACTTATCACTTTCCACGTAGTTTTTTACGTTGTTAATCTCGGATTTGATATTATCCACCGTCACATCTTCGCCCTGCATTTCGAGGCGTTGAGCAGCTGTAATTGCTTCGGGAGCTATCAGCCATACGACGATATAAATCGGAATAGCCGTTCCCCAACCGATAAGCACCAGAATAACCATGGCTATGCGAATCCAGGTAACATCCCAGTTGAAATAAGCTGCAATACCGGCAGCAACACCGCCGATGACCTTATTTTCGGGATCGCGGTAGTAGCGGCGCGGACGTTTTTTGCCACCTGTGTTTTGTTGTTGAGCTGTTTTTTCGTCGGCAGCTTCGTCCTCGTCGGCATACTGACTTGGTTTTCCGAGTACGGTAATGATTTCTTCCACATCCTCGAGGTTGATAACCGTTTTGTTGCGTTTCAGGCTTTCGCTGAAAATTTCGGCAATACGGGCTTCGATATCAGCCATTACTTCTCTGCGCTCGTCTTCCGAAAGATGCTTTTCCACATCTTTTAAATAGGCCTGAAGCATTTCGTAAGCATCGTCGTCGATATTGAAAACGATGTTATTTAAGTTGATTGTTAATGTTTTTTTCATTGCTTTTTTTATTTAATGTGACCGGACTACAGACAACAGACTACGGAAAGAAAAATCTGTTGTCAGTCGTCTGTCGTCAGTTGTCTTTTTTCATTCTTTAATCTTTTGTACTACCTGGTTAATTTCTTCCCATGCGTTTTCAAGTTCTTCGAGGAATGCAATTCCTTTGGGGGTCATTTCGTAATACTTGCGGGGAGGTCCCTGAGTCGATTCTTCCCAACGATAATCGAGTAACTCGGTATTCTTGAGTCGGGTAAGAAGCGGATATAGCGTACCTTCCACCACAATCAGTTTCGCGTCTTTCAGCTCCGAGATTATGTCCGAAGCATAAGCAGGCTTTTTCTTCAGAATAAGCAAAATGCAATACTCCAAATAGCCTTTCCGCATTTGAGATTTGATGTTGTCTGCGTTCATTTTTTAAATTTTTGTTATTTGCCCTACGGGCGATATTTACTTCGTGTTATTTGTGCTGTGCACGATATTGGCTTCGCGTTATTTGCACATCACCACATCATCACATCATCACATCACCACATCATTTTATTTAAGCAATTCCAGAATCTTCAGCCGAAACACGTATTCGTATTTCGATTGGGCAACTTCGGATTGCGCGCGGGCTAAGTTGTTTTTAGCCTGATACAGTTCATACACGTTGGCGCGTCCGCCTTCGTATTTTTGGTTCGCAAAACGGTAGGCTTCGGTGCCCGATGCAACCGATTTAATGGATGCATCCCATTTTGCTTTGGCTGCTACGGCGTTGAAATAAGCCTGCTGAACGGTTTTGCGCAACTCGAGTTTTGCGTTCTCCACATTCAGTTGGTTACTTTTTACGTCGATTTGTGCCGAGCGGACCTGATTTTTTACCTGAAATTTATTAAATACCGGTACCGACAGGTTAAAACCAAGACTCGTACTCAGCGGTGTGCTTACCGAATTGTAATATCCCCCGCCCACATTAGCGCCAAATGTCAGGGTTGGGAAATAATACGATTTGGCAATTTGTATGTTTTTCTCGCTGCTTTTCAGTTGTAGTTCAGCGCTTTTTATTTCCGGACGTGTTTTTACCGCACTGGCATAAACCGCGTCGGCACTCAGCAACTGCAATTCGTTTTCGAGCAAATCGGCCGGAACGGTAATGTCTAATTTTTCAAAATCGGGCAGTTCCAGAATCTGAGCCAGATCGAGCAACGAAAGTTTCAGTGTGTTGGCTGCCTGCGTTTTCGAAAGTTCTTCTTTTGCCTGCTGCGAATAGAGTTCGTACAGTTCGCCTTCGGCCAGTTTACCTGCTTCTACAAGCGATTTTTGCTGCTCAAGACGGCTTTCGGTGAGTTTTAATTGATCATTGGCAATTTGAAGCAACTCTTTATTTAAAAGAACCTGTAAAAAGGCCGACGACACGCTCAATACAATGTCCTGACGGATTTTTTGCAAATTAGCTTCCGAAAGTTTCAGTTGAGCCATTTTAGCATCAATTTCATACTTCATTTTCAACCCGTCGAACAACGTAATTCCACTCTGTAGATTGAAATTTGAACTATTTGAATTGATATTCCGGTAGGTTCCATCCACCATTTGCGACCGTCCGAAACTCCAGCCCTGACTTGCTGAAGCGTTCAGGTTGGGAAGCAGATTGTTACGTGCTTGTTGCCAGGCTATTTCGTTGTTTTGGCGCATCAACTCGCGTTGTTTTATGTTGCGGTTGTTTGCCAGCGCTGTATCCACGCATTGTTGCAGTGTCCACGGTTTCTGAGCATTTACAAATAATGCAGTCAGAAGTGCAGCTATGAATATTATTATTTTACGCATAAAAATTAGTTATAAAGTTTGTAAAGTTATAAAGTTGTAATACCGCCCCAAACCCCTAAAGGGGCTTTAAGAAAGACTACTCAGTACTAATTCACATCCCCTTTAGGGGCTTGGGGCAGAATCATCACATTATCTCATCATCACATCATCACATCATTCCCCTTTAGGGGTTAGGGGTTGCTTTTTTCTTCTCCTCCACAATCTCCGCCCCGCGGATTTTGTCTTTGAATTTCACACCACTTTTCACCTCTATTTTTATGCCGTCCGAAAGACCTGTTTTTACCTGTTTTTTGGTAAATGTTTGTGGCTCTTTGGTTTTCAGCACATACACATAAGCCGTGTCGCCACTGAATTCAATACAGCTTTCGGGCACTGTGAGCACGTTTTCGAGTTTCGAAAGTACAATTTCGGCATTGGCACTGTATCCGGCACGAACGTACACATCTTTCGGAACTTTTACAGCTGCTTTCATTTCGAAAAGGATAGCTCCGTTCTCTTCTACCCCTTTGGGCGAAACATATTCGAGTTCGGCAGTGAGTTTTGTACCTTCAATGGCGCCGATGGTAATGTCCATTGGCATTCCGGTTTTGATGCGTCCCACTTCGGTTTCGTCCAGTTTGCCTACAAAAAGCATATCGTTCATATTAGCCACTGTGGCAATGGTCGTTCCGTCGTTGAAATTATTCGACTGTATCACCGAGTTACCCACTTTTACGGGAACGTTTAGGATAGTTCCGTTGATGGTGGAACGAACCAGCGTGTTGCTTATCTGCGATTTATCGTTCGAAATACCGTCGCGCGTCAAACTCAGGTTATCTTTGGCAGCTTTCAGTTCTTCTTTGCTGTTATTGAACTGCAATTCCACTTTTTCAAACTCTTCGCGCGAAATTACTTTCTCGCTGTACAGTTTTTTGTCGCGGTCGTAGTTGCGTTTCGCCTGGTCGAACGAGAGTTGAGCCAGTTGCACACGACTTTCGGCTGCGTTCAGACTTACCATGTCCGGTATTACTTTGATTTTGGCAATGATGTCACCAACCTGCACTTTGTCGCCGGCTTCTTTGTACACTTCGGCAATAATACCCGACATTTGCGGTTTGATAAGGATTTCGTTGCGCGGTTCTACTTTTCCGGTCGCTACGGTGCGTTTTTCGATATTACCTCGCGTAACTTCTTCGATAACATACTTTTTCTCAACGGGACGCGATTTTTTCCAAAGGAAATACATCGTTCCTATTACAGCTATTGCTAACAAAGCAATCCAAAAAATTCTAAAAAACTTCTTCATATTGTTTGATTTTTATGTTTTAAACTTGCCCCTAATCCGTCAGCTGACGGAGAACAGAAGTTAGTTTTGTTTATTATTTTATTTCTTTAATCTTCTCATTATCAAATTATCACATTACCACATCATCACATCACTCTTCCCTAATCGCTTCTATCGGTTTTATATTCATGGCTCTGCGTGCTGGTAAAAATCCGGCTAACGTACCAATTACCAATAAGATAAAGAACGACGCCATAGCTACTGTAAAACTGATTTGCGGATCTTTAAAAAACTGGTCGCCCTGACTGAGTGCCACACCTACCAAATAAAGCAATCCAACTCCTACCATCAGTCCGGCCAATCCGGCAATTAATGTCAGAATAATACTTTCGCTCATAATTTGCGAAATGATATTGCGGGGTGTTGCTCCCAATGCCCGGCGTATGCCAATTTCCTTTGTCCGTTCGCGTACGGTAACAAGCATAATATTACTGATTCCAATGCCGCCGGCTATT
>JAYRXP010000542.1:0-4264 GCA_041917395.1 Paludibacter sp. | reverse complement strand
TCGCTGAAAAGCAAATTTACATTTTCATCACCTCTGGAGTCGGTGTGTCCCTGTATTTCGAGTTTGAGTTCTTCATTTTCTTTCAGCATCTTACCCAGTTGTTTTATTGTTCCGTAAAATTCGGAACGAACAGAGGCGCTGTTGAAATCGAAAAGAATAACGTAACGAAGTAACGAGTCGTATTTGTGAATCCGGTCAGGGTCTTTTGTGTTTTTATCGGTATACGGATTCATTTTATACAGCAGTTTAACTGAATCTTCTTTTGTTTTCAGTTCGCTCATTGCCAGCTTATTATCCACTCTGTGCTGACTTGCTTCGGCTGTTAAAGTTTCTTCACCCACATTTTGAGGTATCACATTTCGAACAAGTTTTATAGTTCCGGCATCAACAATATCACCATTAACATCTTCCTTAATATTGAAAGCTGCCGGCTCGGCTGACATGTTTAAAACTTTTAGTTGTGTGGAGTCAACCATTGCATAATATCTGCCCGGCTTTAGTCCAAGATAGGAGAAGAAACCATCGCTTTCGGTCATGACCGTTTTTTCGGTTTTCCCTTTTGAGTTAAAGATGTTAACTAATATGCGGGAAATTCCATTGTTAAATTCATCCACAACCGTGCCTGACATTTCACCTAATGGTTGAACAGCAACAGATACAGTTTTAAACTGATTGGGGTCAGTAGTTATTTTTAACGTGTGTGCATTTACCTTCCACGCTATGTTTTTAAAGTCCGATTCGTTGATTGTTAGAGCATAATCCACAAAAGGATCGAGACCTACAACTCTTACAATCGAGTCGTTTTTACGGTATAAAATACGTCCACCATTGCATTTTACACTTAAGTCGGAGGCGGCAGGTTCGTTTGCATCACGAACTCCGTTGAAGTTTTTATCCACAAATGGAAGTATCGAAATTCCGCTTCGGCCAACAGCCTCACGCGAGTCGAAATGTACATAACCATTACCACTTCCAAAAGCCAGACTTCCACGTGCACTTTCGGTAGTTTGCAGGCTGCCATTGTTGTAATATGCTGATGCATAAGTGGACATAAACGAGAAATCGTAGCGGAAGGCTAAATTGACACTGTTGAAATTAACCAAATTGTTTTTTTCGTATCCAATTGATATATAGCCTTTTTTAAATATCTGTTTTTCAAGGTCCGCTTTATATGATATAAAATTGTCGTACCAGTTTAGATTATTTTCCGTAAAACTATATTGTACTGCCGGCCGGAATGAAAAACCGTTTCCAAACCGTAATCCGAGCGATAGTGTGCTGTAAATGTTCCGGTTCTCGAAAGTTGTCCAGTTGATGTAGTTCGACAGGTTAGCATTGAAATTGCGGTAATAAGCCGACAACATTAATTCTCCTGCATTGTACTCAAAATTCGGGTAAATATTCTGTCTGAAAGTTGCTTTGGTAATACCAGATACATTTTTAATACGTGTCGGAAAAGTAAGGCCTGCCAGTCTTTCTTCCAAAAAGTTATAGATTATTGCCTTCTGATTCTTATCATATTTTGCATAATACAATTCAAACATTGAGTTGTTAATGAAATTGTAGTTCAGCGTTCCTTTATAGCGTACTTTGTGGGCATATTCGCCTGTTAGAACAAGTTTTGAAAATGGTTGAAATGTGAAATTACCAAAAGGAATATGCGGGTTTCCGACGATTGAACTCAGGTACTCGTAACCAGCACCGGCAGTCAGCCATTTTGTGATACCAAGATTCGTTTCGGCTCTTCCGTAGAGCGATTGCAGTCCATTGAGCAATGTGCCACCACTCACCCGGTACTCAAATTCGCCTTTGGGCAACATGTTGTATGGCATGTTGTAAGTTTTTCTTTCGGCTTGTTCTTCGCCATTAGGCCCGTAATAACGCAGCGTTACTTCAGTTGTTCCATAAACAATAGGTACCTGAAACGAAAAATATCCCGAAGCATCTGCTCTTGTGTAATCAATCAAAACATTATTGATGTATAATTCGACAGTCCAGTCGGGATTGGTGTTTTCTGCAATCTGAAATGATCCCATTGCCTTCCGAATGGTAGTTGGTGCATTTGTAACCATGAAACCATCAACCGGATAAAGCATAGTGGCAATATTACGGTTATAGATACGTCCGAGTTGAACCTGTTTTACTGCTTTAAAATTGTTATCCACCCAACGCCAGTGATAACGTTGTTGGTTACGGTTAAAGCCGTATTTGTCTGAATAATAAAGCCATGTGCTCAATTCTCCACCTAACACTTCTGCGCCCAAAGCAAGTCCTGCTCTGGTTTCGTTGGTATATGTCGGCGATTGGTTTGACGATATTGACCAATCGAGCATTCCTGGTTTGAAGATATGATACTTACGTGGGTATTCGGCATCAAATTTTTCTTCGCCCGAAATGTTTTTTATATTTCGACGGGCATCTTCGAGTTTCATTAATTTTGTTACAGGCAACTCGTTTGCTGACGATATGGTCGCTGATAATGACCTGAAATCAAATTTTGTACTTAATCCGAATGCCGATTCGAGAATGCGAGGCGAAACGTACAGTACTCCCATATCGTAAACTGCATCAACATCACTAAGAGTGCTCTGTTTTGAACCAAGTATCAGTGTTTTATTGTTAAAGTCAATTTTGTAACTGTTTTTTTTGTCTATATAAAAACCCTGAATTATTTTACCATTTTCAGTTGCCTGCGAATTGATTTTTAGAAAATCAAAAATTTGAGAAACAGGAAGATAAAGTTCGTTAGGCTCACGATAAAGCACATAGAAATCCTGCCAGCCAATTTTTTCAAACTTAATTGTCAGATTGAAGGGCTCGGCCTGATTACTGTTTTGTGCCTGAGAAAATGAGAATAAAAACAACAGTCCTGCTGTAAGCAAGACTCTGAAGCTGTGGTTATTTCTATTCAATTTTCTTTCGTAAAACATTAACAAAATGTTGTAAAAAATTATTGTTGTACAAACGTCAGGCTAAACGTCCCGCTGTAAAGACCCGCGGGGTTGGTGCCGATTGCTCCGACATCGAGTGTTCCTCCAACACGAATTAAATGTATGTCGTCGCAGCCTTTGTTCGAGATAAATGTTGAGCCGCTTGCCCCTATATTTGTTGGTCCTAAATGCAGCAACATACTGCCTCCGTTGTTCCCTGTTAGCACGGTAGTGGCAGGGTAGGTGATATTAACCATTCGCCCCGGACAAATCTTTACTTCAAAAATAGCCTGTTGAGCTGAGTTGCCAAGATTCAGCATAATAACAGAGCCTGTTGTGGTGCGTACCCCGTTATAATCCACCGAAACCGTGCCTCCCGAAGAGCCGGACAACACAGTCATATCTCCAAAGTTCAGCGATTGAGTGGATCTGACCACTGCTGTTCGTTGGGGTAATTCGGGTCCCGATTGTGCCAAAACAGGTACAATTGATACGAAAATCAGAAATATAGTAAGTAAGCAGAATTGCCGCATGTATTTCAAATTACTTTTTCAGAACAATTTCAGAACGGGCCAACTCGACTCCGCCATCTTCGTTCGGAGCCAAAAACCGAACTACTAATTTACCGTTTGTAGTTCTCATGGCTGATGTTGTTTTTACCAGCAACGCAAAGTTGCGTCTGGCGATTTCGGGATATATACCTATGCCATTAGCGAATCCTACATCAATTCTCTGTCCTTTTTCGGGTTGAAACTCTACTCTGATATTTCCGTATGCAGATTTGTTTCCGGATCGGTTGATTGTTACGCTAAGTTTTGATAGCGTGTCATTTACCTGCTGTAATGTGATATTGGAAAGGGAAAGTTGATTTGTCAGGTTTCCATTTCGTACAATGACCGGAATACTTATGCCAAAAACAGGTGTGATGCTAACAGCCATTTTTGTGGAGTCGAATTTTAAATCTCTCATTCCGAGTGGATTTAATTGTTTTTCGGCTCTGAAATAAATGTGCGAACGGTATTCAGCCTGCTTCAAGCCACTTGTTTTACGCAGCTGCAAACGTATTGTTTGTGATTCGTTTGGTGGTAAAACCACTTTTCTGGGAAATAGACGCAGGTATTTGTCGGCAGAAATGGTTGTATCGGGTTTGTCGAGTTGTACAAAACTTCCATCTTCGAGCATTTTGTAACTCAAAAATGAAACCATGTAAACAGCAGTATCCTTACCTATATTTGTAAGATTTAAATCTGCATTTTGTTTTTGACCTTCAAACACAACACGAATTGGGTTGATCAGCAAATCACCCTGAGCCACAGCAACCGAAGTAGCCACAG
>JAYRXP010000541.1:0-1669 GCA_041917395.1 Paludibacter sp. | reverse complement strand
GCCGGACACCCAAAAATCCCAACGAATGCAATTCTCAACAAAACCCTCACGGGTATTGGGGCAACATATATGGAAATTAAAGCACAAAGGCATTCAATTATCATTGAGCCAAATGTGCCAGTTATAGTAGGTAAAACCAAAGAACACCCTCATACCATTGGGATATACAAAGGCGGTGCCACCGATAAGAGAATTGAAGATTACATGCGTAATCCTTCCATTAAGTACAAAAAGTTAATCACCACGCCCGAAAGTTACTTTCGGATAAAAAAAGCAGCAGATAAGCTCAATATCAACATTTTTACCGATTACTTTTGCCTATTCGACGAGTGTGAAAAAATAGCACAAGATGTAATATTCCGCGAGAATATCATTTACCCAATTTCCGATTTCTTCAAGTTTGAAAATAAAGCATTTGTATCAGCTACGCCCAAAGTTATTAACCACGAGGAAGTAAAAAACAGTTTCACCATATATAAAATTGACCCACAGTTCGATTACAAAATTCCAATTAAAATTTTTGCCACCGATAAAATTCACCTCACTATTAAAAATTATTTCAATACACTCAAGGATAGCAAATGTATTTGTGTTTTCTTCAACTCAATTACAGGTATTAATAAGCTTATTCAGCTATTAGAAATCAATCCAGCCGACTACATGGTTTTTTGTTCCGCTGCGAGTGTAGATAAACTATCCATTTCTAATGTTCCGGCAATTGATAATTTTGATTCGGCACTAATGCGAAAATACAATTTCTTTACCTGTCGATACTTTTCGGCTGTCGACATGTTTCCGGCACATACTCCCGATGTAGTAATCATTACCGACCTCAACGAAGCGAAACACTCCATGATTGACCCCGAATCGGAAGCTATCCAAATTCAGGGGCGTTTCCGTAAAACGCCTCAAAAAGAAAAATGCTATAATTCATTATGTCACATTTCAAACTTCTTAGGCTTTGACTTTCAAATAGATGACGAGGTCGAAGAAGAATTTGAAGAGTGGAAAATCACATTCAAACATTTGCAAGAAAGATACAACCAAGCCACAAGCAATAATGTAAAACGAGCTATCGAACGGGAATTTCAATCGAGCAGATTATACGCTTATCTTTTAAATAAAAGTATGAACGAGACACCTCGTGTCAATTACTTTTCAGTAGTAAACAAATATATGACCGAACGTATTAAAAAGTGCTATACCTCCGAAACAGCTCTTTTCGAGGCCTATAAAAACACCGAGTTCTATGAGCCGGAGCTAATTGATGAAATTGACCATAGCTTTACCTTTAATCCCGAAACAGACATTGTAATAAAATTAAAAAGTAAAGAACTATCTGACAAAAACAGAATACAGCTAATTATAAGCGAGTTGAATAGAAATACAAACCCACAAACACTTTTAGATACTCTTCGCAATCTTCAAAGTGCCGAATTCTTTCGTTTTACTCAAGATGTAATACTTGCATACAACACATTTGGTAATCAGTATTTTAACACCCAGACAATTAATACAATTCGCAAAGATTTAGCACTTAATGAACAACTCAAATTAAGTGCCGACCGTAGCACTTCTGCTGAATTTTACCAAACTATAATCAACCAGTTTTCCGACAAAATGAACATACCGTTACCAAAAAACGAATGTAAAGAACTGCTAAATCAAG
>JAYRXP010000540.1:0-4384 GCA_041917395.1 Paludibacter sp. | reverse complement strand
GTACGATATAAGTCAATGGAAAACGGCTGAAGATGACCTGCTGAAAACCCGTTTACAGTTGGATGATGTGCTCGAGGGTGCGAATATTGGCACACTGGAGTGGAATGTACAAACCGGCAAAATAAAGTTCAATAAGATTTGGGCTAAGAATCTGGGCTATTCAACAACCGAAATAAAATTAGCCCAAATAATTATGGGCAAAAATGGCTGGAAGGCGATTACGCATCCCGACGATATACCTTACGCCGAGGAAATGCTGCGTCGCCATTTTTCGGGCGAATTGCCCATACACTCTGTGGAAGTACGTATGCGTCACAAAAAAGGACATTGGGTGTGGATTCGGCAGGAGGGAAAAGTGCAAACCCGAACACCCGATGGCAAGCCGCTGCTCATGTACGGCACGCATACCGACATAACAACACGCAAAAAGGCCGAACTTGAATTGTCGGAACTGAACGAGCATTTGGAAGAACGAATTGCTGAACGTACCGCTGAACTTACGAAATTGAACAAATCGCTTGTTGAAAGCGAAAACAAATTGCTGAACATAACGGTAGAGGTGGAAGAGCGCGAACGCAACCGCTTTTCGAGCGAACTGCACGATGGCATGGGACCGCTGCTTTCGACCATAAAATTGTATTTTCAGTGGTTGGCAGATACGAGCGACCCCGAAAAGCGAAAATTGATTACCGAAAAAGGGAACCACAGCATCGAAATGGCAATACAAACGGCACGCGAGCTGGCGCGGGGAATGAGCTCGCAGTTTGTAAATGAAATGGGTTTTGCAAAAGCAGTAAAAGAATTTATACAACGCATTAACGACACAAACAAAATATATATACATTTCGAAACCAATACCTTCGACCGATTTGGCAGTTTCACCGAGCTGATGCTTTACCGCATTACCACCGAACTGATAAAAAATTCGCTCACTTACTCGCAGGCCGAAAACATCTTTTTGCGGTTTCAACTGGATAAAGTGAAAAATACGATATCGTTTCTGTACAGCGATAATGGCATTGGGTTCGATTGGGAAAAAGTAAGAACCGAACGCAAAGGATTGGGATTGATGAACATTATAAACCGTGTACAAATAATGAAAGGAACTATTGATATTCAATCAAAAAACGGAGACGGCATGTCGGTAAAAATCTTACTTCCAATTGATTAAATTTTTCTAATTTATCTTCCTTCGGTCGCTGACCGTTGGTTCTGACTTCTAACTTTTAAAGGTATGAACAAAATAATTCTTGTTGATGACCATTCGCTTTTTCGCGAAGGGATAAAATTATTAATCGAAAACGAAGGTTATGGTGAAATCATTGCCGAAGCCGAAAATGGCCGGCAATTTATCGATTTGCTGCAAATTCATCAGCCCGATTTAGTAATTATGGACATAGAAATGCCTGTAATGAACGGATTAGATGCCACCCGCGAAGCCATGAAGCTGTTTCCGGATCTCCGGATATTAGTCCTCACCATGCTCAGCGAAAGGCAAAACTATATCGATTTTGTAAATGCCGGAGCCATGGGTTTTGTTCTGAAAACATCCGGAAAGCAGGAATTCGAAAAGGCGATAAAAACAATCGCTGAAGGTGGAAGCTATTTTTCGAACGAACTGCTTCGACAACTTCTTATGCAACAGCAAACTACAAAAACAAACGAGGTTTGTACTGCCGGTTTCGACACAATCACTAAACGCGAAAAGGAGGTTTTGCAACAGCTATGCAATGGACTTACCGTAAGCGAAATAGCCGAAAAACTATTTGTAAGCATGAAAACCATCGAAACGCATCGTTCGGCTTTACTCAGAAAAACAAATACAAAAAACACCATCAATCTGGTGCTTTGTGCTATCCGGAATAAAGTGGTGGAGGTGTGAGAGAGAGTTTATAGTGGGTAGTTTATAGTGGGAATCCTGTGCAGGCGTTTTGCCTGTATGGGATTTTTGTTTTCTAAGGGTTTACACCCATATAAAAATAAGGGTTTGCATGGATATAAAATCAGAGTTTTAACCACAGTCGCATTCAGAAATATAGTTTAATTTTGAAATCCGCAAAACTCTAATTTTTTTAAACAGTCATTCGATGAATAACCTTGAACTGCAAACAATTACAGAAGAAAAAGTAAGAATACACCCTAATCCGGCGAGCGAAAGCTTTCAGGTAAGTGGTTTCGAAGGAAATGCTAAATTGATTATCAGCGATTTTCACTGTAGAGTGCTTTTGAAACAAGACATTACATGCGACGAATTAATATCGCTCAAATCGCTGACACGGGGAGTGTACATTGCTAAAATAATTACTGCAAAAGGTACAGAGCGGAAGAAACTTGAAAAAAAATAACGTATCATGATAAATGTAATACTTGTCGACAATCATCTGGTATTCCGCGAGGGAATGAAGTTTTGGATTGAAAATGGAGGCATAGGTAAAGTAATTGCTGAAGCTTCGAACGGGTATGAATTTATTAATTTGCTCCACAAACACACTCCCGATTTAGTAATAATGGATCTTGATTTGCCACTGATGAACGGAGTTCAGGCCACAAAAGTAGCTCTCTCCATTCAACCTGAAATAAAAATTCTCGGCACTTCCCTTCAAAACGACCTTAACAACTATATAGATATGATTTTAGCCGGAGCCATTGGCTTTATGCTAAAGACATCCGGAAAAGCCGAATTTGAAAATGCCATTGATTCCGTCGTCGAAGGTGAATGTTATTTTTCGGAAGATTTGGTACAATTAAGCAAAACAGATAATTTTTTCATTCATCGGGAAACATACAGCTTAGTGAAATGATGATCGTGTTATCGGGTCGCGGACGTAAGTAAAGCAGTCCGTTTGTTGTTTGTACCTCTAAAAAACTTCGCCATCCTGTTAAGCCAGCCCGAAAGCCTGCTAAAACAGTTCGAATTCAGACTGAAATAGCCCGAAAGCCTGCTCCGGAAGCCCGATAGTCCTGCTTCGAAAGCTGGCAATTGTACAAAAAAAGCAGGAGTTTTGTGCCTCGCAAGCAGGAAAAGGTACTTACGAAGCACAACGGCGCACTATAAGAGCACGAAATGCCGGTATTATTGCAGGATTTCTTACAATTGAGAATCTTTTCCCCGGCACTTTAATTACATATACTTAATTTTATTTCTAACCACAAACTCCGGTAACGCCCACTATAGTTTGATTCTTAGTCATGTCCAAATTATATAATGTAATTGATGAAATATTTCTGGATTTACAGTCAATATTGAAAAAATATTTCTATTTTTGTAATTGGTACTCAAAAAGCAACAAAGAATAAAATCTAAACGATGAAAGAGATTGAATTTATTGTATTCCTTGATAATCAGCAATTAAATCGCCTCAGAGTCCGACTTATTACCGAAAATGGCGAATTAATTGATGTGATGTATCAATACGAAGCAAAAATTAATGATGAATGGAGCGCAATTGTGCGTTATGATTGTGCACATGGTTTTTTTCGCCGTGATATATTGTTACCGAACGGCGACAAAGAAAAGAAATCTATCGAAATAGATTCTTTAAAAAATGCCTCAAAATATGCTGAACAGGATTTAAAAGACAGATGGGAATGGTACAAAGAAAGATTTATCAAAAAACTTAAAAAGTAAAAACAATGACACATAAAGAAACCATTGAAAGAAATATTGGATTGACATTTGATTTTGTCAATCATCTGATTGACAACAAACAAGAAGTTGATAAGTTGCCCGATAACTTTAACCTCGAATTTATCGAAAAAGATTTCTCGAAAATTGAACACAAACAAATTCAAAACACAACCAGCTCTAACCTACAACAAAAGTATGTTCGGGTTCGAAACTCGTTTGTGATGTAATTCCATTCATTCCCCCTCTCCTCTGGAGAGGGCTGGGGAGAGGTATTTTCGTCCGCTGTAGCGACAGTGGCATTACATATTAGATAAAGCGTTAGCTTTTATTCCCGACCTTGAAACATCGACACTTTCAAATCTAGTAGGAATAAGTTAGTAAACGCCTGCGCCTAACGGCGTGGGCTTTAACTTATTATACTAGTGGGCAGTCGATGGCCTCAAGGCGTGATACGGTTAGAGTACCACGCTTTTTTTATGTCCGAAAATCAAACACAATCAAAATTTCAATAAAATGTTTAAACTATTTACAAAAAAACAGCAAGACGTTCATACATCGGACATCTTAAATGATTTAACATTAAATCAAAAAAAGTCAGTTATAAACCTATTACTCAATATCGCATATAGCGATGGAGAGGAAGGAGACTATGATAAGGAATTAGTATTTATCAATTCCTTTATCAAAAAAATTAGTGGTCACTATCAAAGCAGCACAACTTATTTTGATGAATATGGACATGATAGAATGATTTCT
>JAYRXP010000539.1:0-11754 GCA_041917395.1 Paludibacter sp. | reverse complement strand
TTGTTGATTATGAGCGAACCTCCAAACCACATCAGGATGGCAATCACCACGGTACCAATAAACTCACCCACGGGATGAGCCAGATTATGACGGTTGTGAATTCGTGAAAAAGTTTGCCTTATATTTTCATTGATTTTGGCAAAACGGTTTTGTACTTTATGTTCAGCATTGAAAGCTTTTACGATACGCAGGCCACCAAGTGTTTCTTCAATTTGCGATAGCATTTCGCCGGTTTGCGCCTGCCCGGTTTGCGAAGTAGCTTTGAGCGAACGGCCAATGCGACCAATCAACCAACCGCTGAAAGGAAGCAGCAATAGCACAAAAACGGTTAACTCCCAACTCATGGCAAACATTACGCCCAGATAGATAATTATGAGCAGCGGATTTTTGAAAATCAACTCCAGCGAACTCATAATCGAAATTTCAATTTCGTTTACGTCGCCGAGCATACGCGACATAATATCGCCTTTGCGTTCTTCTGAAAAAAATCCAAGCGGAAGAGAAACTATTTTTTTGTAAAGCTGGTTTCTTAAATCGCGTACAACTCCTGTCCGGATAGGAACAATGCAAAATGTTCCCATGTAGGTTGAACCAACTTTCAGGGCTGTGGTTATAATCAGAAAAATACCAAGATACATTAGAGCCATTTGCGGGCCGGTATAAACAACCATTTGTTCGACAGAATAATAAAGATTGTTTTTAAGAGCGGCACCGATATGTGTCAAACCATCGCTCCACTCCCAACTCATATACGACGAACGTGCGCTTTGCAAACCGAATAAAATCTGCAAAATGGGAATAATGGCCGCAAACGAGAACAGGCTAAATACTGCTGACAACAGATTGAAAATCAAACTGAAAACAACGTATTTTTTGTATGGCGGAACAAAGCGTTTTAGTAAAATCCAAAAATTATTCATTCTATTGATGTGATAATGTGATAATGTGCAGATGTGGTGATAAAAAGATTGTAAAATTACTTTACAAACTTTATAAACCTTACGAACTTTATCAGACCCCCGTATAATTCCTTGGTGTAATGCGTTTTAATTCTTGTTTTACCGTATCTTCGATGGCTAATGTGTCGATAAATTCGTGAATGGAACGCTCGGTAATGCCTTCGTTGGTCCGTGTAAGTGCTTTAAGTGCTTCGTAAGGTTGCGGATATCCCTCGCGACGCAAAATAGTTTGAATTCCTTCGGCAACAACCGCCCAGGTATTGTCCAGATCACGATAAATCGCTGTTTCGTTCAGCAACAACTTGCTCAGTCCCTTGCGGATACTTTGTGTTGCAATAAGTGTGTGCGCAAAAGGAACACCAACGTTTCGAAGCACCGTGCTATCTGTAAGGTCGCGCTGCAAACGCGAAACAGGAAGTTTCGATGAGAGGTACTCCAGAATTGCATTAGCCATTCCCAGATTACCTTCGGCATTTTCGAAGTCAATCGGATTTACCTTGTGCGGCATTGCCGACGAACCAACTTCGCCTGCTTTAATTTTTTGTTTGAAATACTCCATCGACACATACGTCCAAATATCGCGACAGAAGTCCACCAAAATAGTATTGATGCGTTTCATCGCATCGAACTGAGCAGCCAGATTATCGTAGTTCGAAATCTGAGTTGTCCATTGCTCACGCTCCAAACCGAGTTTATCCAACAAAAAGTTATTTCCAAAATCTTTCCAGTCGATAGCCGGATAGGTTACCTTGTGCGCATTGAAGTTTCCGGTTGCACCTCCGAATTTTGCCGAAACAGGAACTTTTTTCAGTTGCGCCAGTTGCTGTTCCAGGCGGTATACAAACACCATAATCTCTTTCCCAAGACGAGTTGGCGATGCGGGCTGACCGTGAGTTTTGGCCAGCATCGACACATCGCGCCATTCGTCGGCACTGTGTTGCAGTTCCTGTACCAAAGCCTCCATTTCGGGCATATACACTTTTTTGATTGCTTCTTTCACCGACAATGGAACCGAAGTATTATTGATATCCTGCGAGGTGAGTCCAAAATGAATAAATTCTTTAAAATCAGCAAGATTTAATGCATCAAATTTTTCTTTCAGAAAATACTCAACCGCTTTTACATCGTGGTTGGTTACCTTTTCAATGTCTTTTACACGCTGTGCATCCTGTTCGCTGAAATTTTCGTAAACCAGTCGCAATTTTGGAAATACTTCGCCCGGTACTTTTTTCAATTGTGGCAATGGTATTTCGCACAAAGCAATAAAATACTCCACTTCCACCTGCACGCGGTAACGAATAAGAGCATACTCCGAAAAAAACTGGGCATAATCAACTGATTTTGTGCGATAACGACCATCTACCGGCGATATGGCACTGAGCAAAGATAGATTCATTTTTTTGTAAAAATTTGACAACTAACTACAAACGGTTATTGCAGCGGGTTTATTATTATATTTTTGTTATAAGTTCAAACTACGGGAAGGATATTAAAAATAAGGTGCAAAGGTAGTTATTTTCGATGAATTTTTAAAGTTTTGACTTATGTTTGCTACGCTGAAAAAAATTATTTACCTTTGTTTGTAATTTTCAGATTTTATCATTTGAAAATCCAGCATTTTTAAACTTAAAACCGGCTATGTTTTACAGGGTTTGCCAAACTCTTTTCAGAAAACACAGTAATTCAAGATGAGATACATTAAAATTCACAAAGAAGGACGTCAGATTTTGCTCAGCCTGCTTCTAATACTTTTTGTACTTAACCTGTTCATTTACCTTCGGTTTCCAACACTGGCTCTGGCAATAACCACGACTTTGTCGGCAGTTATTCTGGTATTTTTCGGTTATTTTTTCCGAAACCCTTCGCGCCGGATAAAAATTGATGACACCGGCCTGGTGGTGGCACCGGCAGATGGAACCGTAGTAGTAATTGAACCTACCGAAGAGATGGAATATTTTGGCGAAAAACGCATTCAGGTATCTATTTTTATGTCCGTTTTCAATGTACATGCCAACTGGTATCCGGTGCAGGGAAAGGTTATCAAAGCCGTTCATCACAATGGCCGCCATATAGCCGCTTATCTGCCCAAATCGAGCCACGAAAACGAACGCTCAACGGTTGTGATCGAAAGTGAGGGTGGAACGCAGATTCTGCTCCGACAAATTGCCGGAGCTTTGGCCCGCCGTATTGTAACCTACGCTCATGCCGGCAAAGCCTGTCATCTGAACGAACATCTTGGATTTATTAAGTTTGGATCCAGAGTCGACATGTTTTTTCCGCTCGACACTGAGATATTTGTACAGGTTGGCGACAAAACCACCGGTAACGAAACCATTATTGCCCGCCTGAATGAATAACGAACTGACGTTGCAACAAGCACAACAACAGGTTGATGAATGGATAAAAACCTTTGGCGTACGCTATTTCAGCGAACTGACAAATATGGCTATCCTGACCGAAGAAGTGGGCGAACTGGCACGAATCATGGCACGCACTTATGGCGACCAATCGTTCAAAAAATCGGATTTGGATAAAAATCTTGCCGACGAAATGGCCGATGTACTTTGGGTGCTGATTTGCCTTGCCAACCAAACGGGCGTAAACCTGACCGAAGCATTCGAAAAAAACATGCAAAAGAAAACGCTGCGCGATGCCACGAGACATAAAGCAAATGAAAAGCTGATGTGATAATATGCCAATGTGATAATCAAATATTTTATAAGACCTTGCGTACCTTATAAACTTTACTAATTTTATAAACAAATTTTCCATGAGTAAAATTGACGATCTTTTTAAAAAATACAACTGCACCCTAAGCGACGATGCAGTAAAGCAGGATATCGAAAAAATTCTTGCCTCGGAATATGATGCAAACAACACGCAGGCTGTTTACAAAACCTGCCTGAGTTTAATTGACCTCACGTCGCTCAACAGCACCGACACCACCGCCGAAATTGTGGCAATGACGGACAAAGTAAATAATTTCAGTAAGACTTTTCCGCATTTGCAAAACGTCGGAGCCATTTGCGTATCGCCTTCGCTTGTAAGCACTGTTAGCAAAACGCTTTTGCTTCCCGAAATTGGCATAGCTTCGGTTGCCGCTGGGTTTCCGATGTCGCAAACATTCATAGAAGTAAAAATTGCCGAAACTTCGATGGCCGTGATGGAAGGTGCGACCGAAATTGATGTAGTGATTTCGATTGGTAAATTCCTGGAAGGAAATTTCGAAGAAGTGCTCGAGGAGCTCAGCGAACTGAAAGCCGCCTGCCGCAATGCGCATCTGAAAGTGATTATCGAAAGTGGTGCGTTGCAATCAGCTTCGAATATCAAAAAAGCATCGCTGCTGGCTATGGCTGCCGGTGCCGACTTTATTAAAACCTCTACCGGAAAAATTCCCGTAGCAGCCACACTGGAAGCAACTTACGTGATGTGTTCGGCCATTAAGGAATGGTACGACAAAACAGGCGAAAAAGTGTGCTACAAACCGGCCGGAGGAATTGTAACCACCGAAGATGCCGTAAAACATTATACCATCGTAAAACACATTTTGGGCGAAGAGTGGCTGAATAACAAAATGTTCCGTATTGGTGCCAGCCGACTGGCAAACAACCTTTTGACTTCGATTGAAGGAAAAGAAGTGAAGTATTTTTGATATGACTATCAACGATTTTAATAATATCTTTTTTATTGGTGTTGCCGGAACTGGTATGAGCGCCATAGCGCAATACCTGAGCGGTACCGGGAAAAACGTTGGCGGCAGCGACCGCTATTTTCAACCCGACGTTCCAAATGAAACCCGAACCAAATTAGAGGCTGAAGGTGTACATTGCTTTTTGCAGGACGGAAGCGGAATAACAGAAAAAACAGATTTGGTGGTGGTATCCACTGCTATTGAAGACACCGTTTTTGAAGTAAAAAAAGCCAAAGAACTCAACATACCTATTCTAAGACGTTCGCAGGTGCTGGCACTCATTGCCGACAGCAAAAAGACCATTGCAGTAGGTGGTACATCGGGCAAGAGCACCACTTCGGCCATGATATTTGATATTTTGCAACATGCAGGACTCGAACCCAGCATTATCAGTGGTGCCGGACTAACAAGCATTATTCGCGAAGGAAAAATAGGCAATGCAAAAGTGGGTAAAGGCGAGTGGCTGGTAATAGAAGCCGACGAAAGTGATGGCTCTATCGTGCAATATCATCCCGAAATAGGCCTTCTGCTGAACATCGACAAAGACCATCAGGAAATTGCTGAACTTATGCAGATTTTCGGCACTTTCCGCGACAACACAAAGGATATTTTCATAACTAACCGCTCTAATAAATTAGCAGCTGAAATTTCGGTGAACGCCTCGAATGATTTTTCGGTAGACGAACATATTGACGCAGGTTTTAAAGCCTCAAATTTCACTCAAAAAGGCTTCGAAATTTACTTTGAAGTAAGCGGAACTCCTGTAAAAATGCACACGGTGGGCAAACACAACATGGAAAACGCACTGGCTGCCATAGCCGTCGTGAGTCAGTTGGGTGTCGACCATAAAACAGCCGCAGCCGCATTGGCCGGTTACGAAGGAATTTACAGGCGTCATCAGATAATCGGCGAAAAAAATGGCGTGATTCTGATCGACGATTACGCCCACAATCCGGCTAAATGTGCAGCCTCCATTTCGGCATGTCAGCCGGTTGCTCCAAAAGTGATAGCCTGGTTCCAGCCACATGGCTACGGACCCACACGTTTTTTGCGCAACGATTTTGTAACCGAAATAGCTGCTGCGCTCCGCGATCAGGACGAAATCTGGATGAGCGAAATTTTTTATGCCGGAGGAACTGCGGTGAAGGATATTTCGGCAAACGACCTGATTGAAGACATTCGCCGGTTGGGTAAAAATGCTTATTTCGTGGAAGATAGAAACTCTTTTGCGGAGACCGTTAAACCGCATTTTACCGGAAACGATGTGTTACTGCTGATGGGTGCCCGCGATCCCGGACTGGAAAAATTTGCAGGCGAAGTTTTTGAAAAACTGTAGTCTGTATACGGATTTTTACAAAGTCAAATTTTTGCTTTCATTTCTACGTTTAGCTCTTTGTAAGAACCATTACGTTCTACAAGGAGCCGTAACGGACTGCCCGACGGACGCTGGAAATAATGTCTGATTTCCGAAATTCCAAGTTGAGACGTTTTTTGCAAATTAATTTCGATAATTATATCTCCCGGAAGTAGCCCTGCACGTTCGGCCGGCGAATCTTTCCACACATTTATCACTTCAACCTGTGGCAAAAACCCCGCCGACTGAGCCACTTCAATTCCGGCAATATTGTAAAAAAAAGGATTATTAAAAGAACCATTAGGTTTAAAATAAAACCTGCGGGAACTGGTGTCGATAATCAGATTAAAGCGACTAAGTAGCTGTCCGCCAATCGTTCCATCTCTGTCCGAAGTTCGGGAAATCTGACTGATAGCTGCCGAATCGGGAAAAGCAACAATCGGATTTTTGACACAAAACTCTGAAATACACAACTGCTGTACGCGGGCAAAAACGCCGTTTATTTCACCACTGAGCCCCTCACCAATCCTGCCCCGAATCGACTTTTCGGGAATATTCACGGCTTTATTTGTCAACGTTTCGAACCAGGCTGTAAGCTCGGCACCTGTGTCGATGAGCATTTTGATAGTTTGGCGCGTACTGTCGGTTTCGAGCACCGAGAGTTGAATATACATTTTCTGCCGCTGAAGTGTCATAGGCATAACACCATAGCCCTTGGGAGGAATAAAATTTTCCTGGGTGTACATGCGTAGCCGATGACTACTATAATCGATCTGAACCACGTAATCTCTGAAAAAATCCACTCCCAATAAGCCGTTAATTTTCACACCCGTTTGTTTGGACATATTGAACAAATCTTCCTTAAAGGCATAAACCAAACGATCTTTCAGTGTTATTCTTCCAATCTGAACTGTATTTCCTGCACTTTCGTAGGCGTAAAAGTTTTTACCCGAACCAAGTCCCTGTATGTTACGCAATTCTCCGGGGCTGAGATCAATGCTGTCGGTCGGGAAAATTTCGGTTATGATGGTGTTGCGCAAGCCGGTGTCAAGTATCATTTTCAGCTTTGTCGAGTTATTTATTCGAACATCGACCACAATGTAGCTGCCAACCATTTCGAAGGGGATAGTGGCCACAACTGTGTTTTTTGCCTGTATGGTACCCGTAAATAATACAAAAAACCACCAAATTTGGATTCGTTTTTTCATTTTACCCGACAAAAAGATTAATTTTGCGAAGATAGCTATTTTATAAACCTTCTGTACTCTAAAATGTTATAAAGTTTGCGAATCACTAAAATTTATAATAAATCAGTAACCATAATGGACGAAAAAATAAAAAAAGCTGTGCTTGCAGTACAACGAACCGAAGAAACGGAGCACCTTATTTACCTTCAGTTGGCCGATAGTTGCCGCGACGAAAAAAATGCCGAAGTATTGCGCAAAATCGGACTTCAGGAAAAAGGTCATGCCATTTTTTGGCAAAAAATTTCGAAAGTTGAAGTGCAACCCGACATGTTCAGAGTATTCAGAACTGTGCTGCTGGCCAAACTATTCGGACTCACTTTTGTGCTGAAGCTGATGGAAAAACGCGAAGGAACAGGGTCGAAGATTTATGCTCAACTTGCCGAACATTTCCCCGAAGCAAAAGCTTTTTCCGAAGAAGAACTTGCTCATGAGCAGAAACTGCTGGCCATGCTCGACGAAGAAGGGCTTCAATACGTTGGTTCCGTTGTGTTGGGACTGAATGATGCGCTGGTTGAACTCACAGGTGCACTTGCAGGGTTTACACTGGCCCTGAGCGATAATAAAATCATTTCGCTTGTTGGTTTGGTAACCGGAATTTCGGCAGCAATGTCAATGGCAGCATCCGATTACCTTTCGTCGAAAGCCGAAGGCGATGCAACTGCCAAAAAATCTGCTCTTTACACAGGCGTTGCCTATATTTTTACCGTTATTTTGCTTATAATGCCTTATTTGGTTTTGAGCGATAAATTTATGGCTCTGGGAATTACGCTTTTCACTGCAGTTCTCATTATTTTCTGTTTCAACTATTACATATCAGTTGCCAAGGATCTGAATTTTAAAGCCCGCTTTCTTGAAATGACATTTATCAGTCTTGGCGTGGCAACATTCTCATTCTTTGTGGGTTATGCACTTAAATATTTATTGGGAGTAGAAATTTAACAACATATGTTTTCAGAATTTCTAACGCTGCATTTTGCTTATTAATTTTATAAGAATGAAAAATCTATTCCTTACACTCTTATTCATCGTTTATTTACCCGTTTTTGCACTGCCAAAACATACGGTTAGCGGAACCATAACCGACGCTACAACCGGCGAAAGCCTTATAGGTGCCACTGTAACTATCAAAGAACTTGCGGGTACAGGTAGCAGCACCAACGCTTACGGATATTTTTCAATCACACTGCAACACGGGAAATATACCCTTTTGGTTTCTTACATTGGTTATAAGCCCTACTCTCAGGCTATTGACTTGTCGGCCAGTAAATTACTGCAAATAAAACTTGAGCCAAACTCACAGCAACTAAGCGAAGTGGAAATTACCGCTGTTCGTAAAAATAATAACATCACGTCCACCGAAATGGGAGTCGAAAAACTCGAAATGAAGGAAATTGCCAAAATTCCGGTACTTTTTGGCGAAGCCGACATTATGAAAACACTAAAACTTACTCCCGGTATAAAATCGGTTGGTGAGGGTAGCGGAGGCTTATATGTACGTGGTGGTAACAGCTCACAAAACCTTATTTTGCTCGACGAAGCCACTGTTTACAATGCCGATCACCTGCTCGGTTTTTTTTCCACATTCAACAGCGACGCTATAAAAGATGTACAAATTTTCAAAGGCACAGCTCCGGCCGAATATGGCGGACGTACCTCGAGTGTGCTCGACATTAAAATGAACGAAGGAAATAACCAAAACTATCATGCAGGTGGCGGGATTGGGCTTATATCTTCGCGACTAAATGTCGAAGGTCCGATTGTAAAAGACAAAAGTTCCTTTCTGATTTCGGGCAGGCGAACTTATGCCGACCTGTTTCTGAAACTGTCGCCGGACTCACTCATCAACGGGAATCAACTTTACTTTTACGACCTCAATGCCAAGCTAAACTACACGCTCGACGATCACAACCGGCTTTATCTCTCGGGCTACTTTGGCCGCGACGTGTTTAAATTTCAGGAGCGTTTTGGTATCGATTGGGGAAACATTACCGGCACACTGCGCTGGAATCATATCTGGAGCGACCGTTTATTCAGCAATACTTCGGTTATTTATTCCGATTACAGCTACAAAATTAATATTGAGCAGGATGCGGGTTTCAGTCTGACATCCATCATTCGCAACTGGAATCTGAAGCATGAATTTCAGTATTTTATCGATAATAAAAATACACTTTCGTTCGGGTTAAACTCCATTTATCACAAAATCATTCCGGGACAACTGGAACTTACCGACAAATCGCAGATAAACCCCGTTACGTTGCAGGAAAAACTGGCTGTCGACAATGGTTTGTATATTAGTAATGTGTGGAAACCCACTTATAATCTGAATATTAACTATGGAATGCGCTTATCGGCCTATCATCTATTCGGGCCCGGCGATTTTTTCACTTACAAAAACGGCGAAACTACATCGACCAAAGCATATCAAAAAGGCGAGATTGTAAAATCTTATTTCAATCTGGAACCCCGATTGAATATTTCGTACGTCCTTAATGAGCGCAACTCACTGAAAGCAAGTTACACGCGAAACACACAAAACCTCCATCTTATTTCAAATTCTACAGCCTCCACTCCCACCGACATTTGGATTTCGTCGAGCAACAACGTGAAACCTGAAATTGGCGACCAAGTGGCCATGGGGTATTTCAGTAACTTCAAAGACGATACTTACCAGCTTAGCGCCGAAACTTATTACCGCTGGATGCAAAACCAGATTGACCTGCGCAATGGTGCGAATATCAATGCAAACGATAAAATTGAAGGTGAATTGCTTTTTGGCAAGGGCAGAGCGTACGGTGTAGAACTGATGCTGAAAAAGAAATACGGCAAGCTAAATGGCTGGATTGGTTACACATGGTCGCGTACCGAACGACTGATTGATGGCATAAATAACAACAAATGGTATCCGGCCCGTCAGGATATAACGCACGATGTGTCCATTGTAGCCATTTACGATATCAATAAAAAATGGTCGCTGTCAGCTTCGTGGGTGTACAATACCGGCAATGCGGTTACGTTTCCAAGTGGAAAATATATGTTGAATGGCATTACACACTACTACTACACCGAGCGAAATGGTTACCGAATGCCCGATTATCATCGACTGGACGTAAGCGCAACACTGAATTTGCGAAAAACAAAACGATACGAAAGCAGCCTGAATTTTTCGGTTTATAACGCTTATGGTCATAAAAATCCTTTTTCCATTGATTTTGAACAGGATAAAGATGACCCTACCAAAACAAATGCTGTAATGACGTATTTGTTTACTTACGTTCCGGCAATAACGTATAATTTTAGATTTTAATATAAGACAACGGATAACAGACAACAGAACTTATAACTTTATGAACTTTACAAACTTATTTTCAGCCGCCATAGCTTCATTGCTTTTTACTTCGTGTACCGAAATAATTGACATTTCGACTAACGCTGCCGAACCGCAACTGGTAGTGGAAGCAAGCATAGCACTGAACGAAAATGCAACCGTAATACTCTCAAAAACAGCAAATTTAGATCAGCCAAACAATTTCGAAATGGTTTCGGATGCTCAGGTTCGTATAACCGACAATGAGGGAAAAACAGAATTATTAACCGAAACAAACAAGGGCATATACACCTCAAATGTATTAAAAGGCGAAAACGGAAAATCGTATACATTGCGTATCGAATCCGGCGATAAACTGATCACTTCGCAATGCAAAATTCCCGATTTAATTCCAATTGATTCGTTTAAAGTGGTTAACTCTGTGTATCCGGGCGGAGGACCTCCAAAAGGCAACCAACCGGCACCATTTTACGAAATTAAACTTAAATATTCCGATCCTGTAAATCAGCAGAATTTTTACCGTATTGTGTTGTATTACAATGGAAAAGTTCAGGACAGGAACAATATTTCGAGTGATAAATTTACCGATGGCAAACAAATGGAAAGCTCACTTGTGCTCTACAACGATTCGGCAAAAGCCGGCGACAAAATCAGTGTCGAATTTCAATGTATTGACAAATCGGTATACAATTATTTCGAAAGTATGGGTAATTCTGCCATGGGTCCGCGTAGTGCCTCGAGCCCGGCAAATCCGTACACAAACCTGAACGGAGCTATTCTAGGCTATTTTAGTGCTCACACAGTGGAGCGTAAGGAATGGGTGGTGAACTAAATCTTTCCGGTTTTTTCGAACCAGTATAAAGCTTCCTTAATAGCTCTTTCAATGGAAGTTGAAGGTAACCGAAGGTCCTTTCGCGCTTTGTCATTACCATAGTATTCGCGAATAAGCAACTGATTAATATTGCGGCTGCATACATCTGTTTTAATTCCGGCCTTTTGTAATAGATCCCCAAATTTTGCTGCAAGTTCCAAAATCAAGTCAGGCAATACGATTATTCGTTGTTTGTACCCTCCTACTCTGCTTTGAATTTCGTAAAAATCTTTAAATGTGAGATTTACACCCGAAGCTAAATAGCGTTCACCACTTTTTCCATCGGTCAGTGCATGGCATATTG
>JAYRXP010000538.1:0-5580 GCA_041917395.1 Paludibacter sp. | reverse complement strand
TCAGAGAGATTGCCATGTTCGACAACATTGCCTTTCTGTGAGCCGTTTTACGGCCTAAATGGTTGAATTTTTTATTATGTCTCATTTCTTTACTCTTTATCTAATTTATACTTTGAAAGATCCATTCCGAAAGACAAATTAAGGCTTTCTAATTTCTCATCAAGTTCAGTAAGCGATTTTTTACCAAAATTGCGGAACTTCAACAAATCGTGTTTGTGGAAACCGGCCAGTTCGCCCAATGTTTCAACATCGGCAGCTTTCAGACAGTTGAGCGCACGTACCGAAAGTTCGAGGTCGGTGAGCTTGGTTTTCAACAACTGACGCATGTGCAGAATTTCTTCGTCGAATTCGTCGCTTTCTTCACCTTCAACTACTTCGAGCGAAATTTTTTCGTCCGAGAACAGCATAAAGTGATGAATCAGAATTTTAGCAGCTTCTTTCAATGCATCTTTCGGATGAATAGAACCGTCGGTGCTGATATCGATAACCAGTTTTTCGTAGTCGGTAACCTGCTCCACACGGAAGTTTTCGATAGCATATTTTACATTACGTATTGGTGTAAAAATGGCGTCGATAGGTATAATACCGGCTTCGCCGTTCGAAATTTTATTTTCTTCGGCTGGCGAGTATCCGCGACCTTTGTTAACTGCAATATCGATTTGGAAATTAGCAGAAGCATCGAGTTCGCAAATTACCAGCGAAGGATTCAGAACTTCGAAACCTGAAAAATATTTTCCAATATCACCGGCTTTGAATTCGGTCATTCCCGATACGTTGATAGTTACTTTTTCGCTATCAATGTCTTCGACAATTTGTTTAAAACGAACCTGTTTCAGATTCAGAATAATATTGGTAACATCGTCGATAACTCCGGGAATAGTCGAATACTCATGATCAACACCGGCTATTTTTATCGATGTAATGGCAAAACCTTCTAATGAAGACAATAGAATGCGGCGTAAAGCATTACCGATTGTAATACCGTAACCCGGTTCAAGAGGACGAAATTCAAATTTACCCTGAAATGCGTCAGCCTCCAACATGATAACCTTTTCAGGTTTTTGAAATGCTAATATAGCCATGGTTTTACTTATTATTTAGAGTACAACTCAACGATTAATTGTTCTTTGATATTTTCAGGAATATCTTCGCGTTCAGGAATGTGCAGGTAAACACCCGACAATGAAGCTGCGTTGAATTCAATCCATGGATATTTGGTATGGTTGAATCCGTTCAGCGAAGCAGCAATAACTTCCATCGATTTGTCTTTTTCGCGTACGGCTACCACCTGTCCGGGACGAACGTGATACGAAGCGATATTTACAACTTTACCATCAACAGTAATGTGTTTGTGGCTTACCAGCTGACGTGCTCCTGCACGTGTAGGTGCAAATCCCAAACGATATACGATGTTGTCCAAACGCGACTCGAGCAATTGAAGTAATACCTCACCGGTAACACCTTTTGTACGTTGCGCTTTTTCGTATAAATTGCGGAATTGTTTTTCCAATACACCATAAGTGTATTTTGCTTTTTGTTTTTCGCGCAACTGAATACCATATTCCGACGTTTTTTTACGACGGTTTTGTCCGTGTTGTCCGGGAGGATAGTTCTTTTTCGCTAACACTTTATCAGGTCCGAAAATAGCCTCACCTAACTTACGGGCAATTTTTGATTTTGGTCCAATATATCTTGCCATTTTTCTTTTGTTTTTTATTTGTTATAAAATGGTTTGTCGTTTACTCACTACCTGCGCCGATACTGCCGCGATTGCTGAGAGGTTAGTTACTGCAATCATATACCGGGTTATACCTCGTACAGACAAACCTTGTAAATTTTCAAATTTTCAAATTTAATAATTATCCAATCCTCAAATTATACGCGTCTGCGTTTTGGTGGACGACATCCATTGTGTGGCAGTGGAGTAACGTCGATAATTTCGACTACTTCGATGCCTGCACCGTGTACAGTACGAATAGCAGATTCACGACCATTACCCGGACCTTTTACATACGCTTTCACTTTGCGCAATCCTAAATCAAATGCCACTTTCGAGCAATCCTGAGCTGCCATCTGAGCAGCATAAGGAGTGTTTTTCTTTGAGCCGCGGAAACCCATTTTACCTGCCGACGACCACGATATTACCTGTCCGGCGCCATTTGTGAGGGTTACAATGATATTGTTAAATGAAGAGTGTACGTGCAATTGACCTACACCATCAACTTTTACAATTCTTTTCTTGGCTGCAACTGTTTTCTTTGCCATATTAGTTAAATAATTTTTTTAGCTCTTCTAAAATTCGCTAACAGTTAAACCTTATTTAGTTGCTTTTTTCTTGTTAGCAACTGTTTTCTTTTTACCTTTACGGGTACGAGCGTTATTCTTCGTACTTTGTCCTCTCAATGGGAGGCCGATACGGTGACGAACTCCGCGGTAACAACCGATATCCATCAATCGCTTGATGTTAAGTTGTACTTCCGAACGAAGATCACCTTCTACTTTGTATCCGGCACCAATGATTTCGCGGATTTTAGCTGCCTGGTCGTCAGTCCAATCTTTTACTTTGATGTTGATGTCAACACCAGCTTCTTCTAAAATCTTTTTTGCACTACTGCGACCTATTCCGTAGATATAAGTCAATCCAACTTCCCCGCGTTTGTTCTGGGGTAAATCTACTCCTACAATTCTTATAGCCATAAACTTAATTTATTTTGCTTATAAAATTTTTATTATCCCTGACGTTGTTTGTACTTGGGATTCTTTTTGTTAATAACGTATAAGCGTCCTTTACGGCGAACGATTTTACAATCGTCGGTACGCTTTTTTACTGATGCTCTTACTTTCATATTCTGAAGATATTTTAATTTGTTTTTCTTCTTTTCTTAAAGTCCCCTTCGGAGATTTAGGGGTCATTTATACCGGAACGAAATTCTGCCTTTCGACAAATCGTAGGGCGACATTTCCACTTTTACTTTATCACCGGGCAGGATTTTAATGTAATGCATACGCATCTTACCCGAGATATGAGCTGTTATAACGTGTCCGTTTTCCAGTTCTACGCGAAACATTGCATTCGACAATGCTTCGATAATGGTTCCGTCCTGTTCAATTGCTGCTTGTTTGGCCATAAATTACAATGCTTTGTTGCCTAATACTTGTTCAATATATTCGAAACTTGATAATATATCTGCTTTACCGCGCCTTATTGCAATCGAATGTTCGAAATGAGCCGACACTTTATTGTCAATCGTACGGGTTGTCCACCCATCTTTATCAAATGTAAGTTGTCGTTTACCCATATTAATCATTGGCTCAATAGCTATGGTCATACCCGATTTCAGCATTACGCCGTTACCGCGTCTTCCATAATTAGGCACCTCGGGGGCTTCGTGTAAATTCCGCCCAACACCATGTCCGATCATTTCGCGTACCACCGAATAACCCCGTTGTTCGCAATGGTTCTGTATGGCAAACCCGACATCACCCAATCTTTTGCCTTCCTGTGCCTGCTCAATACCTTTGTAGAGCGATTCTTTGGTTGTCCGAAGCAGGTCAACGATTTCAGGCTTTACCTCACCCACACAAAATGTGTAAGCCGAGTCGCCATGAAATCCGTTTTTGTAAACCCCGCAATCGACCGAAACCACATCGCCTTCTTTAAGTACTACTTTGGCAGAAGGAATACCGTGTACAACCTCATCGTTGACCGACGTACAGATAGACTTCGGATAACTGTGATAACCCAAAAAACCGGGAACTCCGCCATTATCCCTGATAAATGTATCAGCCAGTTTGTCTAACTGCTCGGTTGTAACACCGGGAGCAATAATCTTTGCAATTTCAGCTAACGTTTTAGCTACTATCTGATTACTGATACGAAGCAATTCAATTTCCTCGTCAGATTTCAAATAAATCATTTTGTTACTCATTTAGTAGGCAGAAACTCCACCGGTGCGTCCTTTAATACGTCCCGATTTCATCAATCCATCGTAATGGCGCATCAACAGGTGACTCTCGATTTGTTGTAATGTATCGAGCACAACACCCACCAAAATCAACAACGAAGTACCTCCGAAGAACTGTGCAAACGAATCGTTAATACCCAGCATTTTGGCAAAAGCCGGCATGATAGCTACAAATGCAAGGAAAATAGATCCCGGCAGCGTAATGCGCGACATAATGTCATCCAGATACTCGGCAGTTCGTTTACCCGGTTTGATACCCGGAATAAATCCATTGTTACGTTTCATTTCCTCAGCCATTTGTGTTGGGTTAATGGTGATTGCCGTATAGAAATACGTAAAAGCAATAATCATTAGTCCGAATACAAAGTTATACCAGAATCCGGTGTTGTTCATAAATGCACCAACAAAGCTGTTGATAGTTTCGTTGTGAGCAAAACCAGCCAAAGTTACAGGGATAAACATAATAGCCTGAGCAAAAATGATAGGCATTACACCTGCTGCATTCACTTTGAGCGGAATGTACTGACGTACACCACCATATTGTTTGTTACCTACCACACGTTTGGCATACTGTACCGGAATTTTACGGGTACCCTGAACCAACATGATAGAAGCGGCAATAACCAGCAAAAGGAATACAATTTCGAGCAGGAACATTACCAAACCACCACCGGCATCGGTCAGACGCGAAGCGAATTCTTTGATAACTGCACCCGGGAAACGGGATATAATACCCACAAGGATAATGAATGAAATACCGTTTCCGATACCTTTGTCGGTAATACGCTCACCAAGCCACATTACAAACATACTACCTCCCGCCAGAATAAGAGTGGTGGAAGCAGTAAACCAGAATGAAGACGGCATTGCTGTACCGGCCTGAGCCATCTGAACACTTAAATTAATCAGATACGACGGACCCTGTAACAATAAAATGATTACGGTAAGGTAACGTGTATACTGATTCATTTTACGACGACCGCTCTCGCCTTCGCGCTGTAACTTCTGAAAATAAGGAACAGCGATACCCAAAAGCTGGATAACGATAGATGCCGAAATGTATGGCATAATACCCAGTGCAAATACCGAAGCATTAGCAAAGGCACCACCGGAGAACATATCCAACAATGCTAATAAACCACCACTGGTTTGAGCTTTCAACGCCGATAACGCGGTTGGGTCAATACCCGGAAGTACAATGTACGAACCAAAACGGTAAACCATAACAAACAAAGCTGTTGTTAAAAGGCGACTACGAAGGTCCTCAATTTTCCAGATATTTTTTAGTGTCTCGATGAATTTCATGTGCTTATAATTTTACTACGGTTCCACCTGCGGCTACGATAGCTTCTTCGGCCGATTTCGAAAATGCATTTGCTTCAACTTCAATTTTCACAGTAAGTGTTCCTTTGCCCAGAATCTTTACCAAAGCTGTTTTTGAAATGAAACCTGCAGTGCGCAGTTCATTCAAACCAATTTTAGTCAGTTTTTCGGCTGTAGCCAACGCTTCGAGTGTTTCGATGTTGATAGCTTTAAATTCAACGCGATTTACGTTTTTGAAACCAAATTTAGGTAAACGACGTTGAATAGGCATCTGACCACCTTCGAATCCAAT
>JAYRXP010000537.1:0-2502 GCA_041917395.1 Paludibacter sp. | reverse complement strand
GATGTTTTTGATACCATTGCAAAAAACGAATACGATTTTGTGTATTTCGATCCGCCTTATGGGTCGAACAACGAGAAAATGCCGCCAAGCAGAGTGCGCTATAACTCGTATTATCATTTCTGGACAACTGTAATTCAGAACGATAAACCCGATATTTTCGGAAAAGCCAACCGGCGTGAGGATTCGCGTGATTCGGTTCAGGGTTCTGTTTTCGAAGAGTTCCGAAAAAACACCGATGGGCATTTCATTGCCATGAAGGCATTGGATGAGTTGATAAAAAAAACAAAATCGCATTATATTCTGCTTTCGTATAGTTCGGGTGGACGAGCCAACAAGCAGGAACTTACAGACATTATGAACAGTTCCGGCAAAATACTGAAAGCCATTGAAATAGATTACAAAAAAAATGTAATGAGTAATATGCGCTGGACCAACGAATGGATTAACAGCGATGGGAAATATCATGAGTATTTATTTTTGATGAAAAAATATTGATTTTAAACACATAAGTCACATTAGAATTCTTTTTTTACTTAACTGCCTTATGTGGTTTAAATTAATATTATCAAGTTCAATATAGCTTAAATGAATTATTACTCCGAGAACGAAACAAAAGACACAAACCCTGATGTGTATTTTATGCGTCAGGCATTGCAGGAGGCGCAAAAGGCCGGTGAGCGCGACGAAGTGCCGATTGGCGCTGTGGTGGTGTGTCAGGGACGGATTATTGCCCGTGGACACAACCTCACCGAAACACTGATCGACGTAACAGCTCATGCTGAAATGCAGGCCATAACGGCTGCGGCAGGTTTTCTGGGTGGAAAATACCTGGTGGATTGTACACTTTACGTAACAGTCGAACCATGCGTTATGTGTGCCGGAGCGTTGGGTTGGTCGCAGATAAGCCGTATTGTTTATGGTGCACCCGACGAAAAACGCGGTTTTGTTCGCTTTGCTCCACAGGCATTACATCCTAAAACCGAAGTTGTGGCGGGAGTGTTGGAGGAAGAATGCAGCCGGTTGGTGATAGATTTTTTCAAGAAAAAAAGATGATGTGTTGATTTGGTGATGTGATAATGTGTTGATACGATAATATAAGAACACTTTATAAACCTTATAACTTTATGAACTTTATAAACTAAATATCATGCGTAAATCTATTGCTAAAATTATGTGGCTGTCTATTGGAGCATCGGTGCTGACAATAGCTTTGAAGTGGTTAGCCTTCTCGGTAACAGGCTCGGTTGGTTTTTTGTCTGATGCGATGGAATCAGGGATAAATCTGCTGGCAGGAATTGTTGCATTTTACTCGCTTACGGTTGCAGCCCGCCCAGCCGACAAAGAACATCCGTTTGGTCACGACAAAGCGGAGTATTTTTCGAGTCTTGCCGAAGGTGTGTTGATTGTGTTGGCTGCGTTTGGAATTGCTTATACAGCCATAAATCGATTGTATCACCCACAACCTTTGCAGGCTTTGGATTATGGTATGCTATTGTCGGTTGCTGCCACACTAATTAATTTTATCACATCACGCGTATTGTTGTATTTCAGCAAAAAACACAATTCAATAACCATCGAGGCTGACGCTCATCACCTGATGACGGATGTATGGACTACAGTGGGAATTATTGCCGGAATATTTTTAGTGAAAATTACCGGTTGGCAATTGCTCGACCCCATTATGGCTATTCTGGTCGCTGTAAGCATTATTTACACGGGCATTAAACTCATTATCCGTTCCACTGATGGACTTATGGATACGCGGCTTTCGGAAAAAGAAATGGTGCAAATCAGGGAAGTGCTCGACAGTTATAAATCGAACGAAATTGATTATCATGCACTTTACACGCGCCGTGCTTCGGCAAAGCAGTTTATCACATTTCATTTGCTTTTTCCGGGCGATTACACGGTGGAAAAAGCGCACGAACTTACCAAAAAAATTGAACTGGAACTAAAAACCATTCTGCCCTACTCCGACGTTTTTATTCACGTAGAACCAATGAACGATCCGGATGCGTTTGACGATTGTTTGTAAAAAAGTCCGTCCGTACTGAGTACAAATACATTTTCGTACGTTTTAATATTTAAATAGTTGATATTCTCTATTTTTTAGCAATACCGTAAAAAACTTTTTACGGCATTGCTGATTACTTGTTAACCATCTGTTTAAATATGTGTATTTTGAAAAACATCAAGCTGATTTCATTTCTGGTTGCTGCATTTTTTCTGAGTTCATGTCTCACCGACGAAGGTCCCGGAGGCAAATCCGTAATTGAAGGCAAAGTGTACAAAGTTTTTCATCTGAACGATGTTTATAACTTCAAAACCGACACTTTTCCGGCTGCCAAAGAAGATGTGTACATTGTTTATGGCAACGAGCCGGTTTACGGTGACAAGATGGAAACCGGATACGATGGAACCTTCCGGTTCCGATTCCTTACTCCCGGAACCTACAAAGTGTATGCTTACAGCACAGCATCCAACACACAAAAAATTGCCGTT
>JAYRXP010000536.1:0-1813 GCA_041917395.1 Paludibacter sp. | reverse complement strand
CTATTCAACACCCGAAGGTATTGTGAATAAGCCCGGTTTTGTTTTTCTTGCCAAATAACGAACTGAAAATGAAAATACACAGTTACATAATCGCCGGATTGTTTTTGCTGATTTTGCCAACAATGCAAAGCCAGTCGCATATTCGTTTGAATAATTTCTGGAACAATGGTTTTTCGATCAATCCGGCTGCAATCAACGATTCGTACCAAAACTCGGTTACGGTGGCTACCCGCAAGCAATGGCTTAACTTTCCGGGTGCTCCAACAGCCGTTTATGCTTCGGGCACTATGTATCTCGAGGATTATTATACGCAGCTCGGATTCAGGCTTATGACCGAACGAAAAGGCTACACGCAGGCAACTGATATTAATCTGGCTTACGCTTATGCGCTGTCGCTGAGCAACGATTTTGTAATTAACATGGGTTTCTCCGGTAGTTATCAGAATTTTGCCTACGACAGAAATATGATTTCGTTTGCCGACGATGAAAACAATGCCTCGATTTACGAAAATCTGCTTTTTAAAAACAGTTTCAATGCCAGTCTTGGAGTTGAACTTGTTTACAATTCGCTTAAACTGGGTTATTGTTCGCAAAATGTTTTCTCGATTTTCTCAACTGAAAATCAGCTTAATCTCAATACAAATATGCTGTATTTGTTTTACAAACAGCGGTCGGCTAATACGACCAACTTTGGGGTGGGAGCGAGCGCTTTTCAGTATTCCGACTTTTTTCAGGCAGAGTTAAATGCTTCGATGTTTTACAAGCGCGATGCTGCGAGCAATGAGCTTCAGCTGGGATTGTTTTATCGCACCATGTACGAGATAGGAGCTATTGCCGGCATCGATTTCGGGAAATTGAAAATTTCGTATAGCTTTGATTACAATCTCGGACAGGTGTTCAACCACTCCTACGGAACGCACGAAATTATGTTTACCTACAATTTCAAACCTTCGCGCCAATGTAAAACCTGCCGTTGGTACTAATCTTGTGACCCGAATATTCGTTATTTCTGAAAAATTACTTTACTTTTGCAGTTCAGTAGACCACAAAAGTATCTATTTCCGAATAGCTTCTTACGTGACTTATGTGGTGAATAAATTTTTATTCTAAAAAAAAATGAAGCGTGCAATATTCCCGGGTACATTCGATCCTTTCACGGTAGGCCATTACAGCATTGTGAAAAGAGGATTGAGTATTTTTGATGAAATAGTTATCGGCATTGGACACAATCAGTCGAAGAAAACACTTTTCTCCATTGAGAAACGTGTGGAAATGATTCAGAAGGCTTTTGAGGATGAACCAAGAGTAAAAGTTACAGCCTATTCCACGCTTACAGTCGATTTTGCAAGCGAGGTTCAGGCTGGTTTTATATTGCGGGGACTTCGGTCGGTTGGCGATTTTGAATACGAACGAACAATCGGCGATAACAACCGGATTCTTACCGGAATCGAAACTGTTATTCTGTTCACAGAGGCGGAATATGCTCATATTTCATCCACCGTTGCCCGCGATTTGATTTCGTATGGCAAGGATATCAGCTCCTTTTTACCTCCTAAGGTATCGTTGTAATGAACCGGAATTCATTACTTTTCCACCCTTTTAATTTTTAATTTACAGCTTGTATCAACAATAAGTGGTACCGACTCTACAAGCACATTGCTTGTTTCCAGATTGTATGCCTTCAGGTCACTTATACCGATGTGTTTGATAATATTGTAAATCGATAGCGACAGTTTTTCTCCGAAGCGGTTTATCTGATTCAGACTGAAAATACGATGAATAAGTATAAACTTAAAGTCGGCATTTATATCGT
>JAYRXP010000535.1:0-2607 GCA_041917395.1 Paludibacter sp. | reverse complement strand
CAAGAGCTAATCCGTTCATAAACAGCATTAAGGCCGCTTTTACGGTAGAGTAAAAGGTTTGGAATGGTATGGGAATTACGCCGGCCAGCGACGATACGGTTATTATTTTGCCGTAACCCTGTGCTCTGAAAACCGGTAAGCAAGTCTGAATGGTTTTTACCACGCCAAAAAAATTGGTTTCGAACTGATAGCGCGCTTCATCAATGCTGGTTTCTTCAATAGCTCCTGCTATGCCATTTCCGGCATTTGCAATTACTGCATCGAGATGTCCGTGTGTTTCAATTATTTGTTTTACAACAGATTGTATTTCCGATTCGTTATTTACATCCATTTTTACAGGAATAATCTTACCTTCACCTGTTTCGTTTGTTTGTATTTCTCCACCGCTGCGTGACGCTCCGTACACAATAACACCTTTTCTCATCAAAAGCCCGGCGGCTGCTTTACCTATTCCGGCACTGGCGCCGGTGAGTAATACAATTTGTTGACTCATATCTGTTTTTTGAAAATTTTGTGCAAAGATAATGGCATTTACCATTTTCTCATTTACTATTTACTATTTATTGCGCAAAATTAAACTCAAAATGAACATTATTTCAAATTGTATGTTATAACATATAAATTTTAAAAACGAACAATTATGAAAACAATTTTGCATAAAGCAGCCACGCGCGGACATGCCGATCATGGCTGGCTCAAAACGCAACACACATTTAGTTTTGCTAATTATTACAACCCCGAACGGGTTCATTTTGGGGCATTACGCGTACTTAACGACGACTGGATTGCCGGTGGTCAGGGATTTGGAATGCATCCACACGACAATATGGAAATCATTACCATTCCGCTTTCGGGTGTGGTGGAACACAAAGACAGTATGGGAAACCATGGAACCATTACTGCCGGCGAAATTCAGGTAATGAGCGCCGGAACCGGGATTTATCACAGCGAATTTAACGGCGATAAAACAAAGCCATTGTCCTTGCTCCAAATCTGGGTTTTTTCGGATAAACGAAATGTAACGCCGCGTTACGACCAGATTTCGCTTGCTGATATCGAAAAGGAGAATGAATTGTATCAGATTCTTTCGCCATCGGCCGACGATCAGGGAGTTTGGATACATCAACAAGCCTGGTTTTCGCTCGGAAATTTCACATCGGCGTGGGAGGGAAGCTATCAACTGCACCGACCGGAATCGGGAGTTTATGTATTCGTAATTGAGGGCGAAGCAGCCATTTCGGGTAATCAACTCAACAGGCGCGATGGTATTGGTATCACCGAAGTTTCTGAAATTGAAATAAAAGCAACTGCTAATACGAGACTGCTTATTATGGAAATTCCGGCTTGATGTTTAACATATATAATATTCTATTAATCAACAATATAAATAAAAATTTAATTACAAACAACAACAAAACAAAGTATGAACACAACGATTAAAAAATTCTTTTCAACTGATTCAACTAACTGGTCTTTATTAATTTCGCGTCTTGCTTTAGGTGTGGTTATTTTACCACACGGCATGCAAAAGGCATTGGGCTCCTTTGGCGGTTACGGATTTGAAGCAACACTTGGCTTTTTTCAAAGTATGGGAATGCCACTGATAGTAGGCGTTTTAGTAATTCTGGCAGAGTTTGTCGGTGCAATTGGTGTAATTCTGGGCGCCGGAACACGATTTATGGCTTTTTCCATTTTTCTAACCCTTGGTGGTGCTATGATTTTGGGCGGACATGTAAATAATGGTTTCTTTATGAACTGGTTTGGTGCACAGGCCGGCGAGGGTATCGAATATTTTATTTTGGTACTTGGATTAGCTTTATCGCTCATTATCAGTGGTGGAGGTAAATTGTCGGTGGACAGTTTTGTTTCAGAAAAATTTAAATAAATATCAGATTAAATTAACTATAGATTAAAAGGACAATCCGAATCGGGTTGTCTTTTTTTGTTTTGTAATATATAATTTGTAATTTTGAAAAATCAAACTAAAAATTTCTCCGTTAGGGGGCTATTATGAAAATTCTTGTAACAGGTGCAAATGGTTTGCTCGGACATCATGTGGTAATGCAATTAATTGAAAAACAGCATGATGTTACTATTATTGTGCGAAGCCGAAAAGATATTTATTTCGATTTGTCGAAGGTGAAGGTTGTGGAAGGTAGCTTTACAAACGAAGCGGTTTTGCATTCAGCATCTGAGAATTGCGACTCGATAATACATATTGCAGCTGTAACAGCCACAAATTTATTGCATTACGAAGATTATAAGCGTGTAAATGTAGATGGTTCGGCTCTGATTTTAAAAATTGCTAATGAATTGAATATCAAAAATATAGTTTTTGTTAGTACAGCGAATACCATCGGTTATGGAACTATTCACCACCTTTCGGATGAACATGCAGGCATCGAATTTCCATTTTCGCAGTCGTTTTATGCTCAGAGTAAGCTCGAAGCCGAAAAATTGTTTGTAAATGCAACTAAAAACGCTGATAATCATATAGTTATTATAAATCCAACTTTTATGATTGGTGCTTATGATGTAAAACCCAGTTCCGGAAAGCTGATGTTGATGGGTTATCGGAAAAAATGGATGCTTGTGCCCGGAGGAGGT
>JAYRXP010000534.1:0-1789 GCA_041917395.1 Paludibacter sp. | reverse complement strand
GGCTAAGGAAACAATAATTCTGGGCATTGACCCCGGCACCACGGTTATGGGCTATGGAATTCTGAAAGTTTCCGGCAACAAAACCGAAATGCTGGCGATGGGTGTGCTCGATTTGAAAAAATTCAAAGATCATTATTTGAAACTTCAGCGCATTTTTGCACGAACATTATCGTTGATTGATGAATTTCATCCTGACTGTCTGGCTATTGAGGCACCTTTTTTTGGAAAAAATGTACAATCGATGCTAAAACTGGGACGTGCGCAGGGAGTAGCTATGTCGGCGGCTTTGTACAGAGACATCCCGATAACCGAATACGCTCCTCTCAAAATAAAAATGGCCATAACCGGAAGCGGAAGTGCATCCAAAGAACAGGTCGCAGATATGCTTCGCAGGTACTTAAATATCCCTCAGGAACTTATGTTACCGCAACTTGATGCTACCGATGGATTAGCTGCGGCTTATTGTCATTTTTTGCAATCGGGAAGGCCGGCATCAAACAAAACATACTCAGGTTGGAAGGATTTTATAGCTAAAAATCCGGACAAAAAACGGAATACAACATAACAACTGAATTTCTTTTTCAACTACGAATTTTCACGAATTGCATGAATTTCATCAACTCATCATCACATTATCATATCATCACATCAAACTATGTTCAAAATTCTTTCCATAAATCCGGGGTCAACATCCACTAAAATAGCTGTTTACAACGAAGAACTGCTGCAATGTGTTCGTACCATTCGTCATTCGAGTGACGAGTTAGCTGGTTTTAGCAGCATTTTCGATCAGTACGGATTCCGAAAAACGATTATTTTAAAAACGTTAGCCGAGGAAGATATTAATTTACAAGACCTTAGTGCTGTGGTTGGACGCGGAGGATTAATGCGCCCCGTAGAGTCGGGAACTTACGAAGTTTGCGACCAAATGATAGAGGATATGAAAGCAGGACACGAACATGCCAGTAATCTCGGCGCTATGCTCGCCCGTGAAATTTCGCAGGAAATAGTCGGATGTCGCGCTTTCATTGCCGATCCGGTAGTGGTCGACGAATTACAGGATGTTGCGCGTATCAGCGGACTACCACAATTTCCCCGACGTTCGGTTTTCCATGCGCTAAACCACAAAGCTATCGGGCGCAAGTATGCGAAAAGCATTGGTAGCAGTTATGAAAAACTGAATCTGGTAATCGCCCATTTGGGAGGAGGTATTTCGGTTGCTGCACACCGCAAAGGAAAAGTAATTGATACGAATCAGGCTTTGGATGGATTTGGGTCGTTCTCGCCCGAACGTGCGGGAACAATCGACGCCGGAGCTTTGATAAATATGTGTTTTTCCGGCGATTATACAAAGGAACAAATACAAAAACTTTTGGTAGGGAAAGGCGGTTTGGTGGCTCATTTGGGAACCAATGATGCCAAGGAAGCCACACAGCGGGCTTTGAATGGTGACAAACATGCAAAACTCATTCTCGAAGCCATGGCCTATAATGTTGGCAAAGAAATTGGAGCCATGATTGCCGCGCTCGAAGGAAATGTAAATGCGGTAATTCTTACAGGTGGTATTGCTCACAACATATTCATAGTGAATTACATAAAAAAACTGATTTCGAATATCGCGCACATGGTAATATATCCGGGCGAGGATGAAATGGAAGCGTTGGCATACGCCGGACTACGGGTTTTACGTGGCGAAAAGGCAAAAGACTATGTTGAATTACGTTAATTTTATTATTTTTGCAAAAAAATAAAGCTGTTCAATTCCTTTTCGGAAAGGAGTTGGAAAATT
>JAYRXP010000533.1:0-6492 GCA_041917395.1 Paludibacter sp. | reverse complement strand
ATGGGTAGATTATTGGTGTTTCGATGCAAAAACTTTACTTTTGCTAAAGCTTTTTGTCTTGAAATAAAGCTATTCTGACTCTTGATACATGGCGAACAAAATTCTTTAAAAGCTAAGGAGAAAAAGCTCACAGAATCTACATGAACTGTTGTTTCAAAAATAAACAGAATTAGTTCAATACACAGGTAGTGGTAAAACGGTTTTTATTTGTCATAGAGAAAAAATAAGTGATATGAAGAGATTTTTACCTGCTTTTTTAGCACTCTTACTCAGTGTTTTCGCGACTGCACAGTCTTATTTCCCTCCCGTACAGGGAAGTGAATGGGAAAAGCTTTCGCCCGATTCGTTGCATTGGTGCCGGAACAATATTGATAGCCTGTATTCTTTTCTTGATAAAAATAATACGAAAGCATTTTTACTCCTGAAAAACGGAAAGATTGTACTCGAAAAGTATTTTGGGACGCAAACAGAATCGTCAAACTGGTATTGGGCATCGGCGGGTAAGTCACTTACCTCATTTCTTGTCGGACTCGCGAAGCAGGAAGGAAAATTAGCACTATCTGATATCAGTTCAAAATATCTGGGACCGGGCTGGACGAGTGCTCCGCCCGAAAAGGAAAATTTAATCACTATCCGGCATCAACTCACCATGACCTCCGGATTGGACGATGGCGTTGAAGACCCTTTTTGCACGCTGAAAGAATGTCTGGTTTACAAAGCAGATGCAGGTACGCGATGGGCTTACCACAACGGACCTTATACGCTGCTGGATAAGGTGATTGAGTCGGCGACCGGAATGAATCTGAATACTTTCTGCTCTCTCAGACTGAAAAATGCAACCGGCATAACCGGTTTGTATATTCCGTCGGGTTATAATAATATATTTTACAGTACTGCCCGCAGCATGGCCCGGTTTGGTTTGCTTATGCTGAACAAGGGTGTTTGGAATGGCAATGTAATACTGACTGATACCGCTTATTTTAGCCAGATGACTCATAGCTCGCAGGAAATAAACAAAGCTTACGGCTACTTGTGGTGGCTTAATGGCTCGACCGACTATATGATTCCGCAGTCGCAGTTTAAATTCAGCGGGCCGTTAAATCCAGCTGCACCAGCTGATATGTATGCCGCAATTGGCAAAAACGGGCAGTTTCTGAATGTCGTTCCGAGCGAAAAAATGGTATGGGTCAGAATGGGAGAGGCGCCCGAAAACAGCGATGTTCCGTTTATGATGAATAACGAAATATGGCAATACCTGAACAAATTGAGTTGTACCCCGCAGGCAGTAAATCAACCCTGTGCAAAAAAAATGCTGATTGTGGAAAATCAAAAAAATGCAATTCGTATTGCTGCTGACGAAAGCATACGGCGAATTCAGATTTATAATTCAACAGGTTGTATTATAGGTCGTTTTGAGCCAAATTCAAATCAATTTCTTATTCAGAATCGGCAATTAGCCGGTCGGTTTGTGCTTCTGAAAATTGAAACTTATTCGGGCGTTGTAAGTACTCACAAACTAATGAACATCTTACCATAGTTTGTTTCCGAAAAACCAACAGCAGAATTTTAATATGCAAATCATGCGATTTGTTTTTCTCAGTCCACACTAAAGTGACTAAAGAAAACCGGAGTAGTTTAAAATTTCATTTATCGTATGTAGTGAGAAGTGTTTTTGTTATCGCAGAGTAAAATGTCAGCAGGTATTTATAATTCATTTGCATTGCGCCACATTGCCATTTTGCAACACCAAGAACACAACGAAGATATTAAATTAAATATTTGACAGCGAGCAATTCGCAATTATATATTTTTACTTGTAATCTCATTTTGGGTTATATCGCAGTTTCTTTTGCAAACACATGGTTTTATATCTCCTCGTTGTTTGTATTTACAGTTTTGTTGTTACTTCTATTCTATTGTTGTCAGGATCGATCGTCACAAATTCATAGTACCCATCACCTGTTTTCCGGGGAGCACTCAAAATTTTGAATCCTGATTCTTTAAGTTGTTTCCATTTTTCATCTACCTGTTGTACAGTATCCAATCCAAAAGCCAAATGAATAAGTCCGATGTGTTGTTTATTGACAGTATCGTTTTTGTTTTCCGGAATTTCAGGCATCGACATTATTTCAAGTCTTGCTGAAGAGTCAAACGAAATAAAATAACTTTCAAATCCGGTTTTTGTATTGATGTATTTTTGATTTGACACCCCATCAAAGTAGGTTACATAATAGTCCCGAAGCAACTCTGTATTTTTTGTCCAAATGGCTATGTGCTCTATTTTCATAACTCCTTTACATTTTCATGATTTTTTTTGCGATTACTTGTTTCCCCTGTTGGAAACCCTGAACTATGTAGATGCCTGCTACAAATGCTCTCATATCAACCTGAGAAATATACGAACCGTTAGAAACAAAGAGGGTTTTTCCATAAACATCCACTATCCTTATATTTGTAATAGAATCAGGAAAATCTAAAAACAACTTATTTTGAACGGGATTAAGATATATTTTAGCAGTATCAGCATCAGGCGAATGGTGTGTTGAAGAGATAATATTGCCGGAATTATGCATTATCATAAGGGTTTTATCAGATATTAAAATAATCTCCGGAAATGAATCGTTTTTCAGGTCAGACACTGTAAAACTTTTAATTGTTTCAGGCAATTTGTAAATACCGGAAAGCACAAATCCGTTATTCCCTTTACCACGAAAAACATACAAACTATCAGTAGTTTCTCCATCAACATTTAGCTGACTTATTATCAATTCAGGTAATTGGTCATTATTCAGATCGGCTAAACACATAAAACCCGGACGAACTCCCGGTGTTAGCATCTTTAGAGGTTGGGCATTAAACAGCGTATCTGCCGATCCCGTTCGAATAAGAATTGAATCACCTTCCCTGCTCATGTTATACTCAGTATAGCCAAGTACCATGTCCGGTAATTTGTCATTATTTACATCGCCAACTGTAATGGAAGCCATATCGGTAGGCCAATACTTAAGAAGATATGTTCCTCCGATCTGCTGATAAAATAATGCCAACCAGCTTCGGGTTGAAACTAAAACGTCAGGCAAGTGGTCTCCATTCTTATCCACCACATAAGTGTTCAGGTTACCTGATAATAAGGTAGGATATTTACCTGAATGATGCAGATAGCCATTTTTATCTCCTTTGAATACATTCAGGGTTACAGGACTTCCAGAACCAGAGGTTATTCCTAAAACATCCTGAAACCCATCACCGTCAATATCCGAAATGGTTACTCCTGTAGCATGCCCGTCCATATTGTAGGAGGTCGCAAAGTTAAATTGCTTGTTTTCATCGCCAAGATACAATTTAAATCCATTAAACCAGTAACTCGATAAAACCAAATCCATATAACCATCGCGATTCAAGTCGGCCACATCAAAATTTACAAAGTTGAGTTCTTTTTGATAGTTCAGGGGTAAACCAAATGATTCATCGCCATTACCATAATAGATGGCAAAACCGGTTTCCTGAGCATTCGACATGACTATCAGGTCTGTTTTCTGATCATTGTTCATATCAACCGCTTTCAGTTTTTGAGCACCAAAAGGTATTGAATATGTGGAAATCTGAATAGACTGAGCATTAATAGTACTGCCTAAACAGAATAAACAAATACATAAAAGCTTTACTACAAAAAAATTATTCATAAACAAATCGATTCAGGTATTATTTTTATTTGCAGTTTTGAATAATCTGTCGAAGTAACGATTGTACATTATTTACATCCTCAGCTTTCAATCCACTCAATGCTATATTTCTGTTTTCGTTGACAATAGAACCCGCTTTCGCAATTACATCACGCCCTTTTTCTGTTATTTCCAATACAAATCTCCTCCTATCATCAGAGTGTGTCGAACGTACGAGGTATTCTTTTTTAACCAGCAAATCAATAATCCTCGTTACCGAAGCTACATCTTTAAATACAAGTTCGGCCAGTTGGTTTTGTGGCAAATCATTATTTGAATCCAGAGATTTAAGAACCAACCATTGATCGATAGTTATATCGAGACCTTGTTCGTTAATTCTTTTCTGAGCAAATTTTCGATATGATTTAATTGCTTCTTCAATAGTGTAAAATACAACTTCAGTAACTTGTTCGGACATGATTTATGGAATTAAAATATTTAGCTAGTTTAATAAAAATTGGTTGGTTGTAATTCTATTTGTAACGAATCACTTCCTCTCATAACTACAAATCTTTTTGTTGTATAAGAGCCCTTCAAATAATTCCTCAGTTCAAATGACGACGCAAAAGATTTGCCATCTACCGACAATATAATATCTCCTTGTTGTACGCCTGCACTTTTAGCTGGAGAATAGTCCATCACACTAACAACGACAACTTGATTATTTTTGGTTGTCAGATTTAGCCCTGTCAGATTAAAATCGAAAGGCGAGTTGTAGAGTTTATTGGGAATTAATTTTATGAATTTATTTTCGTAATCAAGAACTACATTGAATCGCTTGATAAGGTCAAAACCAATGACTCCATCTATTGAGTCAGTAGCTGAAGCTCCCGATGTGCTGGTTGAAAAATTTACCGGAATATGATTGAATGTGAAACCATTGAATGATATTTGTTTTAAAGATGATAAATAATTAATCGAAGAACTTGATTGTGCTCCCCCAATAACCGGAATTTGGACTTTAACCTTGAGTTCGCTTGCCAGATTATGTTTGGAAATAAAGTTTGTGCTTAAACTGGAAGTAAAACCAGCCCCAGAATCGAAAACTAATCTTACTAAATACTCATTCCCTCTTTCGGTTTTTATAGTAGCCCTAAAAGCCGGCAATTCGTTCTCATACAAGAATATTGGCAGCATCTTTGCTTTCGGATAAAGTTTAGTTCCTTTCGGATAAAGTTCTATGTAGTTTTCTTCATGATTAATATAGGTAACATAATTTTTCATTAGATCATAGCCAATTATTCCTGCTACTTTTTCTCCGGCAGGCGAAGGTGTCAAATGTGATAAGCTCTCAATATAAAATTTTATGCCACTAATTTCAAATCCATTGACATTAATCTTATTATTATTTGAAACATCCACTTTTACCACATTGGATGAGGTAGCCATCTCCTCTTTTTCTCCGGCTATAGTTACATTACTGTTTTCTAAATAGTTTCTATCTATTGCAGTTCCTCCCGCTCCTGTATCAAAAGCAAAACATAACTTTTCCTTTGATCCATTAACCTGTAGTTTCAAATAAGTCTGTTTACCATTTGTTGTAAACGGAATTCGCACAAGAGGTTTAATTTCCTTTGCTTTCAGTTCGTTTATTCCCAACAATAGAAAACATAAAACAGACACAATCATTAACTCTTTTTTTCTCATAATTATTTTTCGTATAAATTAATTTGTTGTTTATTGAATTAAATTGATACAAATATAATTGATATATCAATTATATGTGCTAAGGTTTTTAATTTTTTAGTATTAATTTATTTTCATATAGAAGTGTCAAAAGGAAGGCTTACCAGCAATTTTCAATATAACATTGCCTGTTTTTTGACCCGATTCAACATATTTATATGCTTCTACAATTTGTTCCAAACGGTATTCGCAATCTATAACTGCTTTAAAGCTGCCATTTTCAACCAGTTCTTTTATAAAAGCGACGTCTTGTTTTTCAATTACAGGAATTGGGAAAATTACTTTTTTCCCTTTAAAAACAGGAGTCAGCAGCGCTAAAAAAACATTTTCTGCATTTTTACCCAATTCGGTTGAAACGTAGATGCCTTTGTCGGCGAGCAAAGGTTTACACGCTCCGAAACTGCTCTTGCCTACCGCATCGAAAATAAAATGAAACCTGTCATTGGTTTGTGTAAAATCTTCCTTCTGATAGTCAATTACTGTGTCGGCACCCAGCGATTTGACGAGTTCTGTGTTTTTGGTATTGCAAACTGCCGTAACCACAACTCCCATCGCTTTTAAAAGCTGTACTGCTGCCGAGCCAATTGCTCCCGTAGCTCCGTAAACCATAGCTTTTTGTCCACTTTTAATTTTTGAAGCTCTGATATTGCATAACGCGTAGTGTGAGCCCTCCAGAAGTGGTGCAGCCTGCTGAAATGTCAGCTTATCGGGAATAATGTCAATCGTATTATCTTCCGAAATAGTTAAATACTCAGCATGTCCGCCAAATTTATGGTCGTCGAACCCGAAAACCCTGTCGCCTTTTTTAAAATTACGGACGTCTGAACCAACAGTTTCAACAATACCTGCAAATTCACAACCCAATATTTGCTGCTTAGGCCTGAAAAGTCCGCTCCAAAATCTTGAAATAAAATACTCAGCGCTCCGAAAGCCGGAATCTGTGCGATTTACTGTTGAGGCGTAAACCCTGACCAAAACTTCGTTGCCGAGGGGTGTTGGTTTGGGTACATCCATTATTTTAACTACTTCCGGAGGACCATATTGGGTATGTATTGCTGCTTTCATGTGTTTATTATTTATTTTT
>JAYRXP010000532.1:0-8717 GCA_041917395.1 Paludibacter sp. | reverse complement strand
TTTTTACATAGCGTACAATGTATGTGTGCTTGGAAATGATTTTTCGTCGTACAACTATGCCGACCAATTGGAACTCAACCAAATGACCTGCTGGAAATTCCGTAAACGCATTCAGGATTGCATGATTAGTATTGGAAAAGAAAAAAAGGTAGAAATAAAAACCATTTTGATGTCGAAAGTAAATTAAATTGAGAATCAGCCATTCTGACTAACCATAATCAGCGATTTTTTATTTAATATCTCAATTTTCCGCCCACTGACTTTTATTATTCCATCCTTATCAAATTCGGCCAAAACGCGGCTTACACTTTCGCGACTCGTATCCACCAGATTTGCAAATTCACTCTGCGAAAGCGGTAGTGTAAAGCTGTCCGATTTATATATTTTGTCGGCAAAATCCAGTAAAGCATCGGCCATATTTCCACGTATAAGCTTTTGTGTGCGGTTTGCACAACGATGGAATGATTCCAGTTCGTTTTTACAAAATTCCTGGATTATTTCACGCGTAAATTCACGGTTTTCGTCCAGAATATTCTTAAAAACCTCGAGGTCGATATAACAAACCTCGGCATCCGAAACTGCTGTAACCGAATACTGATTGATTTTACTACCAAATGTTGTAGGCACTCCGAGATAGCTCGGCGCATTTACCATTTTTACAATTTGTTCAGCGTATGGACCTGCAATGTGTATTTTAGCCAACCCGGTTCGCAAAAAAACCACATTTGTGGAATAAGTCCCCTGCTTAATAATGGATTCACCTTTTTTCAACTTTAGCTCCAAATGATTGGCAGTGAGTTGATCAAGACTACATTCGCTTAACATGGATGTAGCCTTGGTTTTGAACGGGCAGTTTCTACAATCGGTTTGCATGGGATACTGATTTGAGGAATTCGTGTGCAAATATATGTATTGTGATACAAATCACAAAATATTTCCATAAATAATTGCGACACAAAAAAACACGGTAAAAAAAAATGTCCGAAAATTTTAAACTTTCAGACACTCTTTTGTAACCTCAAAAAGACTATGTTGTTAAACTAAACCTGATTCCTGTTTAAACGGCGTTTGAATGTTGTTTAATGTTTCGCTTGGGCCAACAGGCGGAGCTGATTCCAATGCAAGTGAGATTTCGTTATCCAATTCAATGAGTTGGAGTTGCGGGGTATTGTATTTTTTCTTTTCCATAAGTATTAATTTGTTTCGCATTTCGTGTTTCACGTTTCAAGTTCTTTTATCAACACATCAACGTATCAGCACATCAACACATTATTTAATTACAACTCTGGTTGATTGATTATTCACTTTCACAACATATACGCCTGCGGCGGGTTTCGGGTTTTGAGTTCTGAGTTCAGAGTTCAGAGTTCCGTTTTTGATCATCTGTCCCACGGCATTGTAAATAGCGTACTTGCTGTTTGGGTTGGCAATAATCGTGATTTGGTTCTGGGTATTTACGAATACCGATATACGTTCGCTGTTCGCATTTGTGGTGCCGGTGGTTACGCCCGGAGCTTTGAACAGCAGACTGAAACGACTCTCGTTGTTCGACGTAGCTGCAGTAGTACTGAATGCATATCCCGTTTCGGGTGTCAACTCTGTTTCACGGTTTTCCTGTTTGTCGCGCAGGTACAGTTTCCGGCTGTTGTCGAAGCTCGCTATTTCGGTGGCTTTGAGTGTGAAGTTACCGCCTGCTCCCGTAGTGAAACCTAATGGTAGTTCCATGTCGCTGCTTACTACGTTTAAGTCACTTAGTCCGTTAATCACAACTTTTTCATTGCCTGCCAGCGTGTATAATTCAGGACGGGTGGCACTGCTTTCGAACATCTTGGGTGAATCGTAACTGTCGAAGCTGTTTTGTGCATTGCTGTTAAAGCATACCAGTGCTTCGTCGGCATTTGTTCCGTTGCTCAGTTGTAAGCGCACTACTTTTGTTTCACTTACTTTCGGGGCTTTCATCTTATTGCCCGATACATCGGCATGTTTACGCATGGTGTTATCGAACGTAAGTGTTCCTCCGGCAAATCCTGTTTTTACACGAACCCAGAATGCCTGCATGGGAGGAATAAGTTTACTTACGGTATTTTCTCCATTGCCGGTTGCCACATCTAATTTGCCATTGTATGTATCAAATGTATAGGCTCCGCCTGACGTTTTGGTGCGATACCAAACCGAGGTCTGGATATTGGCTGCTGTGGTCTCGACCATACTCCAGTCTAAGTAAGAAGGATATGGATTGGCTACCAGATTAAATCCGGGCTTCGATGCTGAATTGGTGCGTGTTAATGCAATGGTTTTTGTGCCTGTATTAAAGGTGCCTGTGTAGCTTTTGGTTGTAGCTGCTCCGGGTTGGGTAATATATCCTTTCATGGGATTAATGGTGGTTCCTTCGGGAACGGCTACCCAATAGGCTGTGGCTGGAGCTATGAATCCGGTATTGCTGCCTGTTTCGTCGTAACTGTAATAGGTTTGTCCGGTGGGTATGGTGGCACCGGCTATGGGTGACGACAGGTACCAGTTGCGGGCAGAAGCGAGATGTTGTTCTACGGTTCCGCTTACGGATTGTGGCGATGTGTTGTTATTATCAATAAAAGTGGCGGTGCCGGATGTGCTGCTCTCAAGTTTCAGCGAGTTAACATTCAAATTTCCATTTTGGCCTAAAGTCAGATTTCCACCCGCATTAATTATCAAACTACTTGCTGTAACAGTTCCATCAGCAACAACTGATTGTCCGTTTGGTATTGTAATCGCTGATGCCGAAGCTGAAGTTGGTACCACATTTGCGTTTGTCCAGTTAGTATTATCATACGATTTTTCCCAATTTGCCGGATCATTCCACGCTCCGTTTCCACTATACCTGTAATATCTATCTATCGAAAAATTCCCCGAGACTACACTATTAGAGCAAAATCCGTTATTTTGAGTTCTAACCTTTGCATAGTAAGGAACACCAACACCTAACTCCGAAATATCTCTCAATGAAACCGAATTCGTAGCTATTGTATCAATAAAGATGTTTGTATTATCCGATGCTTTATACACAGCAACTTCCCATGCTCCTGAACTTGTATTCCATTGAAGCAAACCATTAGAAAGCGACATGTTTCTGGGATAAGTGGATAAACTTTCTGTTCCATAATAAGTGTTCCAGTTTGTCGATGGATTACACCAACCTTTATTCGTCGTAACCAAAGGATTTGCATCATTTATAAAACCTCTTTCGTAAGTTAAAAATTTGTAGTTTACGACCAAACCCGTTGTAACACCTTCGATATGTCTATTGTAGTTATCCTTTATTTGTTGAGCAGAACGAGCAACAGACCAAATTCTGACATCTGCCAGTTTTCCAAGAAATTTTGGGTCTGAATAATACGTTCCCATATTCAATGCTCTTGTTGTAACACCATCAGACCTAAAGTTTCCATAGTAACCACCTACAGCATTAGTTGTTCCAAAAAGGTCTCCATTTACATAAGCATACCCTTTTTGATCTGCTTCTGATATTACAAAAGCAATGTGAGCCCATTTGTTAATGTATTTGTCAGAAGGAATAAAAAAATAAACGGGTTGGGGAGTTGCCTGACGGTCTTTTGCAAACAACCTCAATTCCAACGCATTGCTTTTGGTTGAGTTTTGTCTGATGTTAATTATAAACCCATTAGGATCGCCAAAAGTCTCTATTACACTCATCTTATCTGTTGAGGCGGCAGCCTGAGTCATATTGATCCAAAACTCGATAGTAAGCGAATGGTCTGTAAATGTAAGGTTACCACAAGCTATTCCGGTTTGTCCGGTTTTGAATTCCCAGGCTTTGAAATCTTCAGTTGCGTGCAAATTAATCGAACTGATTAAAAGTACTACTGAACTGATTAGTAGTACAAAGAATCTAAAATTGATTTTTTTCATAAAACACAATTTATTAAATTTAAAAAATTAACTATGAAATACTAGTAATATCATTTTATCGAAAAGCAAAAATTGAATTATGGCGAGGTTAATTCACCATGAATCTTTTTACCATAATACCGTTTTTTTCAATCACCTTCACGAAATAAATCCCTGAACACAAAAAACCTTTTGTAGCCAAACTAACCGGTTTATTTTCGGTATATTTTTGCTGGAAAAGCTCACGTCCGTTCATATCCACAATCTTAATCAGTGCATTGGTTGCATTATTTACCTTAATAAACACATGATCTTTTGCCGGATTGGGAGAAATCATAAGTCTGTTTGAGTCTTCATCAAAAGCCCTTGAAGCTATTTTTGTATCATTTTCTTTTACAGAAACATACACGATTTTATAATCAATATCTTTCCCATCATCGACAGTTACTTTAAAAAAGTATGAACCGGGAAGCAATGCTGATATCCGGGCAACAGAGGTAGTCGGATTTTCGATGGTTACAAATGCAGGGCCCGTTATTTGCGACCATGTGTATGTCAGTTTGTCGCTATCAGCATCAGTACTTTCCTGCGCATCCAGCATATAGAAACTGTCCTGTTTGTAGTAGCGGGCTTTAGCAACCGGGACCTGATTATTGTTGGACACAAAATCACCGTACAGTTTGAAGGTTTTGAAAGAATTTTCCCATTGACCTGACCGCTCGAGACAATTTACCCGAACATACCGGCCTGCAACGTTTCCGGCATTTGTATTCGTGGAAGTTCCCCCACCGAATGCATCGTTTGTACAATAGGTTTGCCAACTTGTACCATCAGTTGAAATCTGAATATTGTATTTCTTGGCGTATTCAGAGTGCCAGAGAATAGAAATTAACGAAGGCTTAACCTGATGCTGGAGGTCAATCTGCCACCATTCACCATTTTTTTGTGCCGACGACCAACGTGTATTGTCATTTCCATCGACTGCCGCTTGCGGATACATGGTTATTTTTTCGGAAGAAGATGCTATGGCAGACTTTTTAAATGCCAGATCAAAGGTTTGATCGGACAAACCAACTTTAACTGTAACTTCTTTCGTACCAATATCCGTCCCGTTCGACACTGTTAACCGAAACACATAATTGCCTTCTGTATTGAAAACCAACTCTGTGAGTGGAAGTGCTGGAGAAACAATAGTGGCCTGCACCGGTCCGGAAACCTGCTCCCAACTATACATCAGTTCTTTTCCGGAAGGATCAGCAGATGCTGTTCCATCAACATAAGTCTTTGCATGCGGAAGCAGTACCGTTTTTTCAGCCAAAATTACCCTTGCACCCGGCAACTTCTGTTTTTCGGAACCGAACACCTGCATTTCGCGTAAAGAATATTTTACGGCTCCTGATTTTCGTTCGATGCACCGAATGCGGATATAACGCGCTTCGAATTTATCGAAAGTATAGAATTCTGCCAAGCCTACACCGTTTATATTCTTCTTAATTTCAGTCCAATCAGTTCCGTTTACCGATTTTTCGAGCGTATATTGTTTTGCATAATCTGTATCCCAAAACAGGTTTATTTTTTCCACATCACACAATGCTTCCAAATCCACAAGTGCATATTCCGCTGCACTGTTTTCCGAGTCCCAGCGGGTCGACAAATCGCCATCAACTATCTGATTGCCATAATACTTTCCAGCTTCGGAAGAAACGGTTACATTTTTTAAATATGCAAGATTTTTTACCGCAGACACCGAATTTTGCGAATCGAAAACCTCATAATCAGACACGTATGAGTTATTATCAGAATCCCATTCAACATCCGGTGTGGCAAAAGAAATTTGAGCAGAAAGATTAGTTTGTCCGGCATTATCTGCAGTCCATTCGCCATCAGAAGCAATAAGTTGCACCTGACCTGGAGCAATTACGGTTTTCACCTGCATTGCCGAGGCCACATTCTGACCAGAAACACGGAAGTTTATGTTGTATAAATTGTCGGTTGTAGTCGCTGCATTTCCCTGATTCTTAACCAATGCATAAAAACTGACTGACTGGCCTTTGACCGGATATCGTGGCATGGTATAAACACGGGTAATCCGCAAATCAGGTTTTGCATTTCCTGTTGTAAATGAAACTGCCTTTGAAAGTGGCAAATTATCGGAAGAACCTCCAACAGCAAATGTATAATTTCCTGTCTGAACTTCATACCTACGAGTTGTTTCATTCCAATAGTAAAAATCATCGGCACACAGATTGAATGTAACGGTTTTTGTTTCGCCTGGTGCGAGAGACAAGCGCTTAAATCCACGTAACTCCTTTTTGGGCATCCAAACTTTGGTTGTGGGTTCGCTAACATAAAGTTGTACAACTTCTTCGCCGGCAACCGCACCTGTATTTTTCACTTCAAAAGTAGCTTTAAAAGGCTGACCTGCTATCACTTCTGTTGGCAGTAGCAGATTAGAATAGCTGAACGTGGTATAGCTCAACCCATAACCAAAAGCGTAGCGTGGTTTAATGTTTTTTTCATCCAACCACCTGTAACCTCCATCGAGATTTTTCTCGAACTGGGCAAAAACACTCTCTTCCCACGAAGGAAAATCGCTGTCAAGCATGGGCATCGAAAGCGGCATTCGTCCAGCCGGGTTAAAATCACCAAAAATTACATCGGCAATGGCACGTCCGGCTTCCTGAGCAGCATAGAAGGAGTATACAAGTCCTTTTGTGTTGTTCAAACAATCGTTCAGTGTGCAAACTCCCCCGCTTTGCAACACAACAATTATATTCGGATTAACAGCAGCAAGCTCATTAATAAGGGTTTGCTGTATTGCCGGAAGTGCAAAAGAACCTCCAACTCTGTCGGTACCCCGTCCAAAACCTTCACCTTCCTGCGTATCATCCAAACCACCAGCAAAAACCACAAAATCAGCCTGTGCAGCCAGTGTTTTTGCTTCCTGAAATCCGGTTTGCACGGTTGAATTAATATCGCATCCTTTGGCATAAAGAATAGCTGCGCTTCCGACTTTGTCTTCCAATCCTTTCTTCAAACTTATGGCGTAAGGAGGATTTGTTGCGCTACTACCAAAGCAATTCAGATTTTCAGCAACGGCATTCGGGCCGATAAGGGCAATTTTGATTCCCGTTTTTTGAAGTGGCAAAACAGGCTGACCATTGGATTTGGTCTCATTTTTCAACAAAACGACTGATTTTTGAGCTGCCAGCAAATTTATATTCGAAATCTCTCCGGATTTTGCATTCACTTCATTTCCCTGCGGTATAAAATCGAGCATACCGCATAATATCTTTGTTTTCAAAATATATCTTACCGACCTGTTAAGTTCATCATTGACAACAAATTTATTTTCAACCAAACCTGGAAGATCCGCCTCGTAAAGTGAAGATCCCATGCAAATATCAGTCCCACCACGTATCCCGTTTCGCGCATCATCGAGACTGGCCCAATCTGAAACAACATAAAATGGGAAACCCCAGCGCTCGCGGAATATTGTCTTTAGCAACAGGCTATTTTCACTGCATTTACTGCCGTTAATTTTATTGTAAGAACCCATCACACTCATAGCTCCGGCCTCTTGCATGGCAGTCCGGAAATTGTATCCTGAAAAATCCATCAACCAACGCTGACTTGCCGTAACGTTCATTTGTAACCGGTTTACCTGCTTGCTTTCGCCCATGAAATGCTTCAGAGTGGCCACCACAGGATATTTCTGAATTCCGTTAACCAACGCTTTTGCCAAATGTCCGGCCAGATAAGGATCTTCACCCCCACTTTCGGCTGTACGGCCACCTCTTGAATCGCGGCACAAATCCAGACACGGTCCCAAAGCCTGATTTCGGTTAAATGACCAAAATTCCAAACCCAGCGCTCCACCAACACGACCTATCAAGTCTTCGTCCCAGGTAGCGGTCATAGCTATTCCTGTTGGGAATGCAGTGGATGTTCTACCAAAAGCATCCTGCGTAAAACGCACACCATGAGGTCCATCGCCCATTACAAATCCCGGAATACCAAGTCTTGTATTCGAAGCCGTACCTCCAAAACTGGTTCGGACATTGATCATTTGCTCTATTTTTTCCTGAGTTGTCATGGCATTAACCAGTTTTTCAATCCGCTTATCTAAGGGTGATTGAGCAATTGCCTGTAAAACGGACAGAAAGACTGTAAGGCAGAACGCAATTAGAAACCTTCTCATTTCAAATAATTTTATTTTATGATTACTTTAATATCTTCGCTGATGTTGTCGTGTTTTTTTTATGAACCTGACAGATGTATATGCCTTTTTTAAGAGTAAGAGTATTGATAAACTCTGTTTCCCTGCTCAATTTATACTGAGCAATCAGGCTTCCTCCAATATCATAGATTGAAAATACTCCCCCGTTTCCGTTTGAAATCTGAATTCTATCGGCAACAGAAGATATTGTTATATTGTCTTGTTTTGGAGCCGAAACTGCAGTCAGATAATTGCAGTTTGCAGATAAATTCACATTCGTTTGAGTTACTTCCACAGGGTCAGAAACGATAACATCATCGGAGGTTGAACTCAACTTTACTGCCACTTTGTACGAACCGGCTTCGGTAGCTGTATAATTTACAGTGTTAGCTCCGGCAATCAATTGATTATTTTTATACCAATAATATGCTGCATGATTGGCGGTAACAGGTTGTTGAGTAATTTCAATTTTTGGTTTTGCTGCCAGCATTATGTCGGCAATTTTTCGGGCAACAATTCTGAGCCCTTCATCATTCGGATGTATTCCATCAGGTACCAGACTTGAAATATTATTGGTAACAACATAATTATCAATGTAATCAAGTCCGTATTT
>JAYRXP010000531.1:0-3798 GCA_041917395.1 Paludibacter sp. | reverse complement strand
GTGCAGGTAAAATATACAATACAGTTCTTTGGGGAAATAAAGATATAGACGAAACTACCGCTATCGGATTTCACATTAACAAAGTGCCAGAAGCTATTGTCAATTGTGCTTCAGATGTTGAATTGACAGGAGACTATGTTTCAAATTTACTAACATTAAATGTGTCGAATACCGAAACCGATGGCCCGAATTTTAAAGTGCCTACAACCACTTCCGGAAATGGAGATTTGAGTGCTCAAACACCGGATTGGGGAATTTTAATTAGTTCACCACTGAAAACAGCTGGACTTTTAGCAAATGCCCCTACCGGCAAAGACATCGCTGGAAATGATCGTCCAAGTACTGGAACAAACTGTTCGATAGGTGCTTATGAGTATGTTGTCGATACGGCAACCGATCTTCACAAAGATGCGCTTAATGTTCTAGTTTTCTTGAACAAAAAAATGCTGAATGTTTCGCATAGTACACCAATTTCGGTTAAAATACTGAATGTAGCTGGACAAGAAATTAACTCAACATCGGCAGTGCTTAATTACGTCGTGCAGTTAAAAACCGGAGTTTATATTGTTTCGGTAAAAGATGCTACCGGAAAATCTTCAGTATCAAAAATCATTGTAAAATAATTTGTTTCGTTTTTCAGAATCTTAAATCGTTTTCGTAACCGTAACGGAAAAATCATGTCAAGTCAAAATAGAAAATTTTTTCTGACTTTTATTATAACATACACCACATTTCTGACTGTCAGTGCGCAAATTTGGCGTAGTTCGCTGTACCCCGAAACATGGAAACCTGGATACAGCGATGCCGGAGGGCGGTTTTTGCACGATTTTTCGTATGCCGGTTACGGAAACGGGTTTAAAGAAATACCAACCATTGTTTCGCCAATAGTTGATATAACTCAAGCTCCTTACAATGCTGACAACACAGGTTCGACCGATGTAACCGATATTGTGCAGCAAGCAATTAACAACTTGCCTACTACAGGTGGTGTCGTTTATTTTCCCGCCGGCGAATACCTTTTGTCAGTACCATCATCGCGTAGCTATGGTGTGCTCGTAAACAAAAGCAATGTCGTAATCAGAGGTGCCGGTGCAGGCCTTACAAAAATAAAAAATTCGACCAGCTATATGCGTTCGAAGAGACTCTTTTATTTCTGTGCAGATGCAGCGGATTGGCTAAACAACACTTCATCAGAATCCCGCTTGTCTGAGGATGTGCTTTACCCTACTAATGAAGTGAAAGTTGAAAAACCTGAGTTATATGTAAAAGGCGATTGGGTACTTTTAAGAAATGAAACAACGGCCGAATTTATTGAAGAACATAAATGTACGGGCTATTGGAATAGTACTATACGTGGAGTGTATTTTTGCCGGAAGGTTTTAGGAGTAAATGCTTATACAAATACCTTGATTCTTGATATACCGTTGCGTTATCCATTAAAACTGAGAGATAATTCGGTGGTGGCAAAGCTGAAAACTCAGCTTACGGAATGCGGCATGGAAGATTTGTCAATAGGCAATGTGCAGCACAATGGTACTGGCTTTGGCGATGAGGATTATTTGGTTGAAGGAACTGCGGCTTACGATGTTCACGATTCACATCTTATTGAGGTGCGGAATGCTGTAAATTGTTGGTTCAGAAGAATACATACTTATCGTCCAGTCGAAAATACAGGAAATTTCCACACGCTTTCCAATGGGATACAACTTTATCATTCACGAAATATTACAGTTGAGAGTTGCGATTTCAGAAATAGTCAATACGAAGGCGGTGGCGGAAATGGTTATATGTACATACTTCAGGGAAACGAATGTTTGCTGAAAAATTGCTATGCCGAAGGAGGAAGACATAACTATTCATTTAAAGGTATGGTTGCCAATGGCAATGTAATATATAACTGTACAACAAAAAATCCACGTTTGGCAACCGATTTCCACATGCATTTGAGCATGGCAAACCTGATTGATAATTTTAATGCAGATGCTGATATTATTGATGCCGGTTTTCGTACGGCAGGAAGTGATGGAGCATACCATATGTATACCACCACCGAAAGCGTTATGTGGAATACCAAGTCGCTAAATAAGTTTGGTAGCCGAACATATGTTATCAATTCACGTCAGTTTGGAAACGGATATGTAATCGGTACCTCAGGTGTTTCGCCCGATGTAAATGCAACCCCTGTAGTGGGAACAACCAACGGTTTTCCATTCGATACATCGCCTCAGGATTTTGTGGAGGGAGTGAATACTGGTGGTACACTTTCGCCTACGTCGTTATATCTTGACCAACTTGAAAAACGTAAACGACGTAGTAGTTTAGCTCCTGTTCAACAAAAACTGAATGTCGATTTCGAAGACTTTTTACCCGATACTCTTTATAGTATTTTGGGAAACAGATTTTTAGCTTATGGTACTTCTATAACAGCTAAAGTTGTTAAAAATCCGACTAAATCGGGCATTAATAAGAGTTCAAATGTGCTTCGTATCGAACGAGGCAAAAATACAACCGTAAGCCCAGCGGCAGTTACATATCGCGGGATAATGACCGATAGTTACGATATTAAAATGAATCAAGATAGCAGTGTGCTGGAAATGAAAATACTAAAAACAACTACGGGTAAAATAGCTGCACGGCTAAGTACCGATTATAATTCGGAAGTAACGTCCGATATTATAACAGGCTCACCTAATTGGCAAACAGTAAGATTAAATTTTCAGCCAAAGATTAGTTGGTCGTTAGTAGATGATGCACGGTTGATAATTCAGATGGAAAAAAACAGTTCTCCCGCCAATTATCAGACAGATGCTATGATAATGTATGTTGACGATATTCGACTTATATCGCAAAACCAGACATCCGGGCTTAGTAAAACCGACCATGTTGACCATGTAAAAATCCAATATAATACTGTAGAAAAAACAATTCTTATTTTTAATAGTACAATGAATAGGACGGTTGCAAGCATTGTTGATTTACTCGGAAAAACAGTCAGACAAGTAGATGTATCAGGTTTAGAAGCTCGCTTTAGTGTGTCCGATTTAAAAACAGGCGCATATATTCTTGTTTGCAAAAACGATAAAGAAATAATTTCGACAACAAAAATAATTGTAAAATAAAACATACAATCAGTTATCTTTAATACAAATACAATAACATGAGAAAAAGATATTCGTATCGTTTAAACCAACTAAAATACAAGCTTACGACTGCTTTTTTGTTTTCGGTTTTTATTTTATCGGCTCAAAATACCCCAATTCAGGGCGAAGCAAAAGGACATAGCATTGAAATTGATTCTGTAGCGGCTCAGCGAACAGTTACCATTGGTGATTTACTACGCGGAAAATCCGCTGGAGTAAGTGTGATTCAGGGCGATGGTGCTCCGGGATCGGCTTTTGATGTATTGGTGAGAGGAGGGGCTTCGTTGCGCGGCAGCAACCAACCTATTTATATTATGGATGGCGTAATTCTAAATCCATCGCAGTTGGATGTTCCTAACGCATGGGAAAGTGTGGATGGTTCGGATTATCAGGCTGTACAAAATTTACTTTGGGCAATTTCGTCGACTGATATCGAAAGTGTGGAAGTGCTTAAAGATGCCGCAGCTACGGCAATATACGGAAGTAGAGGAGCAAACGGAGTTGTCATTATTAAGTCAAAATCGGGTAAAGGGAAAGAAAAACAGGTAACATGGACATCGAACCTCACATTATCTTCGGCTTCGAAAAAAATTGATTTCTTGCAACCTTCGCAGTTCGAAAGTTATTATCAAGCACTTACGGAAACTCCTTTTTCAAG
>JAYRXP010000530.1:0-3714 GCA_041917395.1 Paludibacter sp. | reverse complement strand
GAAACGGTCGTAACGGCATGCTTTTTACTTCGCAAGGCATTATGAATATGAAAAACGAAAAGTGGAAAAATGATTTTACCCCACTCGACGAATTTGGGACATCTTATGTTGACCACGCCTATACAAAAGCCTACTTACGCCATTTGTTTATAAGCAAAGAATACCTGGCTTTGCAAATTGCCTCCATTCACAACTTAGCGTTCTACCTTTGGCTTGTGGGCGAAGCACGCAAGCATATACAACTTGGTGACTTCGTGTCTTGGAAGTCCGAAATGATGTACCGTTTGGGACGTAGATTATAATTCCGAACCACTGCTAACATTCAGAATCAAATTACTATCTTTGCACGGCAAAACAAAAAAAAAGACTTACAGTTACTGAAAAACGGCACAAATGGCATTTAATTATCGAAAACTTGGACTAAAAAAGTTGGACACTTACATTATTGGTAAGTTTTTGGGCACTTATTTTTATTCCATTGTACTGATAATAAGCATTTCAGTAGTTTTTGATTTAACCGAAAAACTCGACGATTTTTTCGACAACAATGCTCCGTTTAATGCAATTGTGTTCGACTATTACCTGAATTTTATTCCGTATTATGTAAATATGTTCACCCCCTTATTTACATTTATTGCTGTAATATTCTTTACTTCGAAAATGGCGGGTAATACCGAAATTGTTGCTATACTAGCCAGCGGTGTCAGTTTTCAGAGATTTATGCGCCCCTATTTAATTTCAGCATTTGTTATCAGCTCTTTAGCGTTTGTTTTAGGTGGCTATATTATCCCTCCGGCCACGGTAAAAATGATAGATTTTGAAGACAAATACATAAAAAAGAAGAAATTAGACAACGCCCGAAACGTACAAATGGAAGTCGAGAAAGGTGTAATAATGTATATTGAGCGATACGAAGTGGCCGAAAACACCGGTTATCGATTTTCGCTGGAGAAATTCGAAGACAAAAAACTCACGTCGCGCCTTACTGCCGAAACTGCCCGTTGGGATTCGGCCAAACATTGGAAATTAGGCAACTACCTTCAACGCGACTTTGATGGAATGCGCGAAAGCATCAAAAAAGGCGCTGAAATGGACACTATAATCAACGTGGAGCCGCGCGAATTTTTCATCACTTCGGCCGAAAGTGCACAGCTAAACGTTACTGAATTGGGCAATTACCTCGACAGGCAAAAAGGGAGAGGCGTGGGTAATATTCAAGGATTTGAAGACGAGTATTATAAACGATTTTCGATGCCATTGGCCGCTTTCATAATGACACTTATTGGCGTGTCACTTTCGTCGCGTAAGGTGCGCGGCGGCATGGGTCTGCACCTCGGGATCGGACTGGCTCTGAGTTCGCTTTATATCCTGTTTTCCACTTTTTCCACTTCATTCTCGGTAAACGGACTGATGTCGGCTTTTCTGGCAGTGTGGTTGCCCAATATATTATTTCTGCTGATTGGTATTTACCTGTATTATACCGCTCCTAAATAAAGAGTAATTATCTACTTTCTGAAGTTCCAGTCATCCTGCCGGTATTGCAGCTCCAGAGCCGCAATGGCCTCCTGATCGAATACGGCATTTGTAATAACGGAAGTCTGGTAATACACTACAGCCTTCCCGATTAACGCATCAACAAAGGTATCTCTCCGGTAACCGGCTGTTTTATCCATTCCCGGATAGTCGAGTATATTTATGGTTTTGCTGCGCACCGATAGCGTGGCTTTAACAGCCGGATCCACCTCCTGCACATACAACGCCTGTTTCAACAGGACAGGGTCGGTATCAATAAGCAAAGTACCATGATGCAACTCACGGCTTTTTCGGATATGCGAAGCTGTTCCCGTTATTTTATAGCCGCCCTGCAACCAGAGGTCTTTGCGCTGACCAATAGTTGCCTGCACGCCCAACTCTCCCAGCCAGGCTACCACAGGTTGCAGAAAATCGGCAGAAAGCGCACTTCTTTCTGCCTTTTTGGTACTGATAAAACTAAAATTAAGATTTCCGGGGTCGTGATATACAGCTCCTCCACCCGACTTGCGCCGCACAATCTGTATTCCGTTGGCGGCACAAAACGGCAGGTTCACTTCGTTGCGTACCGACTGATTTGAACCCAGAATAACGCTTCTGTCGTTGATATAAAACAACAGAAAATCATCTTCGAATGCCGAGAACAAATACTCTTCGAATGCCAGATTATACGTTGGCGAAGTGGATAACGACCGTACTACTTTCAAAACTTTATTCCTGAACAGGGTGAATTACGTTCCGTTTAACAAACGAATCGATGGCATTTTTTCTTACCACCAGATCATTGCGTACAGGTTTGCGGTAAATTACAGCGTCAGTACGGAAAACCGAAGCAGGCGCCTGCATAGCTTTAGCACTTTGAATTCCTGTAATCTGACTTATCGCTTTGGCAAGCAGCGCTTCGCGTGTATCGCCCAGCTGATGCGCATAATCATCATCAATTCTGAAATCGGGGGCAAAACCACGAATAAAATCGCTCTGGTGATCCTTGTTGAAATAACGGAGTACGATAGGCATAAACGCCCACTGATTTTTGGTGTTTTCTTCGTCGTTGATAAGTGTGGAACCCACATTTTTACCCACTGTGGTATCGCCTATCAGCACACAGGGCAAAAACGGTTTCAGTCCGTTTATCACCATTTCGCTGGCTGAGGCTGTTCCCGTACCAGTCAAAAAATAAATCTTTTGCAGGCTGTTACCCACATTTTGTATCGGTATTTTGTCTGTATTGGGCGAGGGTAAATCTATCGTGGTGGCAAAATTATCAACGAACGGATTTTCGTTCGGATAACTCTTTTTAAACTCACTGCTATTGAAGTAGTTCGTATAATTGTTGTTATACTCGGTATACGAAAATACCTTTCCGGTTGTCAGATTGGGCACCATCATACTGGCCAGGTTAACGGACGATGACATCATACCGCCGTGATTATAGCGTAAATCAACAATCAGATTCGTAATATTATTTTGTTTAAATCCCGCAAAAACCTCATTCAGAGCCAAATCATATTCCATGGATTTGTTGCCGGCATCGTTGGTAAAGAAATTATACACCAGATAACCTATTTTTTTATCCTGAATAGTATATACCGTATCCAGAAAAACAGGATTTTCTTTATAACCATTTACTTTAGCCACTGTTGTGGGAACTTTATCGGTAAACGTTCCGTTACTGAATTCCGAAAAAGTCAGCGCCACGCTGGCCGAACTATCGAACAAAGCATCAATCAGAGAGCTGTAGTTGGCAGTGGTTATTTGCTGACCATTGATTTTGCGGAACAAATCACCACGTTTAATACCCAGCGTAGCAGCAGGCGTTCCCGGCTTTACGTATAGTACAATGCCAACCACATTCTGATTAGTGCGACTCTCCATCGACAACTGAAACTCAAAACCGGCCTCGGCAGCACTTATGCCATTCAGTTCATTCAGAATATCCTGGTAGCTCTCGAACACAGCCGAGAAACGATCGTCTTTGTATATCAGCGTTTTAAAATAGGTTGAAGGGCTGTCGGTCGACCGGCGGAAAGCGGGCAGATAAGTATTCCAGTAATACAATGCCGACATATTATTATGAATCCATTCGTTTACATATTTATTAAAGTCGCGCGTATCGGCCTCTTTATCGCGGCAACTTACAAAAAATAAATTTACACATAGCAAAGCAATAAGTATTCGTTTCAT
>JAYRXP010000529.1:0-1681 GCA_041917395.1 Paludibacter sp. | reverse complement strand
TTGTAACTGATTCAATAATGAAACTAAGTTTTTTTATTTTCTCCTTGTTTTTTTGCTTGCTTTTAAGTTCCTGCGGCGATCCGCATGAATATTCTGTCGAACCTGCTTTTACCAATTATGTTCAGCGTTTCGAATCGGAAGCTCTCAAACGAGGAAAAGATTATAAACTTCAAACAGAAGGACTTATTATTGAGTTTTCCAAATTAAAAAACGATCAGGCCGGACTTTGCCACTACGAAAAGCCCATTCGCATTGAAATAGATTCAGTTTACTGGAAAAAAATAACTAACGTAGCCGGAGCCGATTATATGAAAGAAGACCTTATTTTTCACGAAATGGGGCACGGCATACTGGGACGTAAACACCTGAATTCCACACTCGAAAACGGTGATTGGAAATCGATAATGTGTGGTGGCACCAAAGTAGACAACCGCTCATGGAACATAAACTACCGCCGTATGAGGCGCGACTACTATGTGGACGAACTTTTCGACGAAAGCACACCTGCACCATTATTCACTAGCCTGGAGTTACTTGTTGACACTTCTTCTTTTTCGCAAAAGCTAAAACTTACGTTCGACACCGGAAGTAAAACTGACACAGGGTGGGATCTGACAACAAATTCGGGTTACACCACCGAAATTGACAACATGCGATTAAAATTCACATCCAGATTTACTTCATCGTATGCCATATTGCTTACCGTACAAAATGCAGCCGTGAATATTGCGTCCGATTTTTCGTACGAAATGGAAATTGACTGCTCTTCGGGTTCAACTGCCGATCAATACGGATTGGTTTTTTCAACAAAATCGCTGAATGCCGACACCACAGAGTATTTCAAAATCAATAAAGAACAAAACATGTTCCCCGGAAACAGCGTGTGGTACAGTTACTACACGCAACTACAAAAAACAGCTATAAATAAAACCGGCAAAAACAAATTAAAAGTTGTCAGGATAAATGGCATTTTGCATTACTTTATCAACAATGTGTATGTATATCAAACCGAAATGGAAATTTTTGGTAGTGGTAATAATTTCGGATTTATTGTTCCCGCAGGTGCCGTTGTGTGGATTGACAATCTGAAAATCGGAACAAAATCAACACTTAAAACAAAAACTAAATCACTATCCATTAGCGATTTATCATTTTCCATACTTAAACTTAACGACACCAACAACAGCATTTTTGAAAAATAAACATTTATGGCAAAATTCACAATATATCAGGTTTTGGTTCGGCATTTTGGAAACCGGACAACAAAAAATGCCTACAATGGCAGCATAAGCGAAAATGGTTGTGGTAAAATGAATGATTTTACTTCCAAAGCGCTCAATGAAATAAAACAACTTGGCATCACACATATCTGGTATACGGGCGTGATAGAACATGCCACCCAGACCGACTATTCGGCTTACGGAATAAAACCTGACCATAAAGCTATTGTAAAAGGGAAGGCCGGTTCACCCTATGCTATCAAGGATTATTACGATATCGACCCTGATCTGGCTGTAAATGTGGAAAAACGAATGACCGAGTTCGAAAACATGGTGAACCGAACGCATAAAGCCGGGTTGAAAGCAATTATCGATTTTGTACCCAATCACGTGGCGCGCGAGTACTTTTCGGATGCCAAGCCGGCAGGCGTAACCGATTTGGGTGAAACCGACAATCCTGA
>JAYRXP010000528.1:0-6887 GCA_041917395.1 Paludibacter sp. | reverse complement strand
CAACGCCAAAGGTTACAAAATTGAAGAAATCGAATATGCCACTTACGGTATGCGGCAGCGGGTTATTTTCAGTTATAATGAAAAAGATTTCTGCATAAAGGAAGTCGTTTACGACGACCGAAACAAAGTGACTCGCATCCGGAAATACGAATATAACTCCGATGGTACAAAAAAAACGCAATACAATTATTTGCCGAATGGACGATTATATTCAACTAAACAGTACAGATACTTTACAAACTGACATGTCGATTCAAACGGAAGATGCGGAACTAATTCCGGCTGGAATTCTTTCCGGTTACCAGTCGCTTACGTTGCCCGAAATGGACAGCGTAAAACTCATGAACAGAATCGACACCAAGTTTGTGATGCATAAAAACCGTTTACCGGAATTGCTGCTAAAGGCAAAGGAAACTTATTCGGTACTCGAAATTGACGGTGAACGGATAACTCCTTATTCAACTGTTTATTTTGATACCAACGATATTCAGATGTACACCATGCATCACAACGGAAAGCTGAACCGCTACAAGGTAAGAATGAGATTGTATGAGAATTCGAAACAAACATTTCTGGAAATAAAACGAAAAAGCAACAAAGGACGCACGAGTAAAAAAAGGATAGGAATAAATTACGGGCAATTCGAATCAATGTCATTTACAGAAGATAATTATTGTTTTTTAGAAAAACGGCTCCCGTATCATTATTCCACACTTAACCCGATGATTCAGAATCACTTTAACCGAATTACACTGGTTGACAACAGTAAAACAGAACGCATCACCATTGATACCGGTTTAAAGTTCAGCAATATTGAAACCCGGGAAATGAAACTCCTGAATGAACTGGTTATTATTGAAATAAAACAGGACGGTGCCTGCAAATCTGTTTTCAGAAATATGCTCGACGATATGCACATATTGCCCGGAAGCATGAGTAAATACTGCCTGGGAATGGTGCTCGTAAAACCCGGGATAAAGGCAAACAGATTTAAAAACAAACTGCGTAAAATAAACAAAATAAATCAATTGAATTATGTTACAAACTGACTTTCCGGAATACGACCCCTCAATTGCCAAAGAATTTGGAGAACAGGGATTTACCGGACCCGACTTTATGGGAATACCCGTTTTTCAGGACGAAGCGCTCATACAACTGCTAATCCGCTTTTCATTTAACATCCTTATATGCTGGATTATAATTCGCTATTTCTATTACCGGAAAAGTGGCCGACGTGACTTTTTATTTACATTTACACTGTTTTCGGTAACGGTATTTTTGTTGATATTTTTGCTGGACTCTGTTCGTCTGCAGATAGGTATGGCTCTCGGACTGTTTGCGATATTCGGAATTTTAAGATACAGAACCGAGCAGGTTTCTATCCGGGAAATGACGTATTTATTCGTCGTTATTGGCATTTCGGTAATTAACGGACTGGCAATGGCTCTGAGTTATGCCGAATTGCTCACCACCAACCTGCTTTTTATCGGGGCTATCGCTTTTATGGAAAGTTCGAAGTTTGTGAAGCACATTTCGTCCAAAATCATACTTTACGAAAAAATTGAACTCATAAAGCCCGAAAAATCAGCAGAATTAAAAGCTGATTTGGAGGAAAGAACCGGGCTGAAAATTATCAAAGTGGAAATCGGGCATATCGATTTTTTACGCGATACCGCATTTATAAAAATATATTACCGACCCGAAAACAACGAACCAAATTCGATAGACAACCTTACCCGACTGAATCAGTTTAACTAAATGAGAATAGCCGTCAGGACAATAGTTATTATTACATTTCTACTTTCAAATCAAACATTTACATTCTCTCAACTGAGCGATGCCGGAGCGATTGGAAGTATTAGTGTCACGAAAGATGCAGGTCGCAACTGGGATTTTAAGCTGGAGGAAGAGTTGCGCTTCAACCAGTCGTTTTCTGTTTTCAGCAGATCGCTTACATCAGTTTCGGCAGGTTATTCAATTTTACCAAAATACCTTAAAGCCGGAATTTCGTATGATTTTATCCGTCAGAATAAAGACTTAATATACGAATTCCGGCATCGTGGTTCATTTTCACTAACAGGGCAGTTGAAATCGGGCATGTTCGATTTCCATTTACGCACGCTTATACAAACCACCCGGAAACAGGAAGATCAGAACAATCAGTCATCTAACCTTAAAACCACCTGGCGCAACAAACTGGAATGCACGTATAATATTTTTGGTTCTCCGCTGAAACCTTCCTTTTCTGTAGAAACTTTTTGTCCGACAAATGACCCCAGAGGATGCTATATAGACAGCTACCGACTTAAATCGACATTGAGATATCGCTACTCGCAGCATCAGTCCATCGATATTTTTGTTCGTTACGATCAGGAAGTCCAGCAAAAAAATCCCAAATCAATCCTGTATATCGGTGCTGGCTGGAACTATAAGCTGTAGTAATGCTTTTTCTTCATTTTAAATAAATTTAAATCGTAAATTTTAACATTTTCTTGGCCAGCTTCCGCAAATTCAGCCAACGGAATTGCTTATATTTGCACGTTTATTTATTCACCTGTAGATTATTAAAATAAAATGAAGAAAACCGGACTGTTATTACTTGCTTTAAGCTTTCTGTTAGTTGGATGCAGCGACCATGTCGTTCCCGATTTTAGTTATTCGCCCGAGATGCCCAAATGCGGACAAACTATTACTTTCACCAATCTTACTTCGGGCGATGAGGACTGGACCGCCGATAGCTGGAACTGGGATTTCGGAGACAACGGCAGTAGCACACTGAAATCGCCGACACACATTTACCGCAAAGCGGGTATCTATAAAATTTCACTCAAAGTTGATTCGAGCAAAACGCTGGTTAAAACCAAAAGTATAACCATTTACGACAGCATTCCTACTATTGTTGCCAGTGTGGATTCGATAAAATTCTTTCAGGATGTTACCTTTAGCGCTCTGATATATAATCCTACGGGAGCCACAATTACCTACGCATGGAAGTTTTCGGACAATGCCAAAAGCCCTGCAAAAACAGCCATTGACACCACAGCATCGAAGGTGACAGTGTTTTTCGACAAATTTAATATCAATGAGGAAGTTAAACTTAAGGTTACTGTCGGTGATTCTGTTTACGATAATATCAGTTTTAAATTTAAGGTGCACGATTACAAAGCCAAAAGTGTATTGATGGCACAAAAGGATGGCAAAATTCTACGCAAACGTATTTTCATAAATGGCATGGAAGATGCCGTTGAATTGCCTGTGAATGCCGGTAAACATCCATTTAATATCACTGCAATCAACGACAAATTATATATCTTTGATGCAGGAAGTTCTGTCGACTACAAAACAAACTGGCTGACAGACACGAGTGGCGATGGTAACATTCGGGTGGTGGATTTGAAAAATCAGGCAGCGACCGAAATTGCAAACAACCGAAACACGAGTTCTCATTTTGGATTTTACAACGGTTACGTTGATAATGATAATATCTACTGGACCGATTACAGCGAATTTGTTTATTCGGCTCCGGTTGGACAAACAATTGGCAATTTCGATTGGAAAGGAAGCGTCGACGCACAAACCACCAATTCGTTCTACAAAGTAAAAGCAGACCGTCTTGGCTATTTTGGTAAAGGTTTGACTTCGAATCAGTTTAGCGGGGGAATTCGCCATTACGACAATGCTTACTATTGGGCAAAAGGCGGTTCAGGACGCGGAATTTATCGATTCCTGCCAACCGACATATTAACCGCAAATGCCACTTCGGCAACACCAATTCCCACACTCGGAGCTATCTTGACCGATTTTGCTATCCGGGCTTTTGTGTTCGACGAAATTAATGCAAAGATCTACTTCTCGGCAACCGCTCCTTCCGACAAAATCGGTTTATGGGTTGCAAATCTGAATGGCTCCAATCCGCAACGGATCGAAGCCGGAGTAATGGATAACGCATCGCTGTATATCACAGGAATAGCTGTAGATAACGAATCGAATCGCCTGTACTGGGCTTATCGCAGTCCGCAATCGGCAGGTGCACCCCGAAAAGTTTCGAAAAGCAGCGCAGATACAGCTCCGCAGTCGGGTGTAAAAATGATGCCTTTGGTAACAAACGATCTGAATAAGGTTAGCGGAACAATAGAGTTCTTCCTTCCAAACGTAGAGGTTTATGGTATAGCTGTCGATAAAGTAAGACGATAAAACTATGGCGAAAATTCTGATTATCGACGATGAACGAAGTATTCGTAACACGTTGAAAGACATTCTGGAATTTGAAAAACATCAGGTAGTGCTGGCCGAAAATGGCAAAGCAGGACTTGACACTGCCCTCTCCGCTTCGTTCGATATTATTTTTTCGGATATAAAAATGCCCGAAATGGATGGCATTGAGTTCTTGACCGCTCTCAAAGAACAGGAATTGGACGTGCCTGTGGTTATGATTTCAGGTCACGGAAATATTGATACCGCAGTGGAATGTATCAAAAAAGGCGCTTTCGATTTTATTGAAAAACCGATTGACCTCAACCGCTTACTTATCACGGTTCGCAATGCGCTTGACATTAAGAGTTTGGTTGTGGAAACAAAAACGCTTAAACGAAAAATTGCCAAACGCCACCAGATGATTGGCGCTTCGCCGGCTATCGAAAAAGTGCGTATGATGATTGAGCGCGTGGCTCCCACCGATGCCCGCGTGCTGATTACCGGCGAAAACGGAACAGGGAAAGAAGTAGTGGCCCGCCTGCTTTATGAACAGAGTAATCGCGTAAATGCACCATTTGTGGAAGTAAACTGCGCCGCAATACCATCCGAGTTAATTGAAAGTGAGCTTTTTGGTCACGAAAAGGGAGCTTTCACCTCTGCCATAAAACAACGAATCGGGAAATTTGAACAAGCTGATACGGGCACCATATTTTTGGATGAAATTGGCGACATGAGCCTTTCGGCGCAAACCAAGGTGCTGCGTGTACTTCAGGAAAACGAACTAACACGCGTTGGCAGCGATAAAAGTATCAGGGTAAATGTGCGGGTACTGGCAGCAACCAACAAAAATCTGAAAAAAGAAATTGAAGCCGGAAACTTCCGCGAAGATTTATTTCATCGTTTAAATGTTATTCCGATTCACGTTCCGGCTCTCGACGAACGAAAAGAAGATATTCCGTTGCTGGTGAATCACTTTTGCGAATTAATCTGCAACGAGCAGGGAATTCAGATTAAAAGCTTCACAAAAGAAGCGATTGAACAACTTCAGTCCCGCTCATGGACCGGCAATATCCGCGAACTCCGCAATGTGGTAGAGCGGCTTATTATACTTGGCGGACAAACAATCAGCAAAGAAGATGTTGAAATGTTTGCTTAGTTTGCAGGTTTTGAAAATCAAATTTACACAAATCAGATTTTTTATTTTATAATAATATGAATCAATTGAATACACTATCTGTTGCCGTATGTGCAGACCATGCCGGCTTTGAATTGAAAAACACGGTAATCGAATATTTAAAATCAAATGACGTGAAATCAGTCAAAGATTTCGGAACATTCTCGGCCGAAAGTTGCGATTATGCCGATTTTGCGCATCCAATGGCTTCGGCTGTCGAAACCGCGGAGTTCGATTTCGGTATATCAATTTGCGGTAGTGGAAACGGCATAAGTATGACTGTAAACAAACATCAGGGCATTCGCGCAGCACTGTGCTGGAACGAAGAAATTGTGGCTCTGGCCCGTCAACACAACAATGCCAATGTATTGTCGCTTCCGGCACGGTTTGTGTCAGTTAATCAGGCCTTGAAAATGGTCGATATTTTTTTCAGTACAGACTTCGAAGGTGGCAGACATCAGACACGAATTGATAAAATTCCACAATGCTGAAGATGGACGACGGACAACAGACAACGGACAACTGGAAGTCAAAAGTCGAAGGTCAAAAGTCTTTACGAATAACAATTAATAACGGCGTAGCCTGATAACGTACATAGCACAACCAACGGTCATGACCAACGGGAATAAATAACCATAAATAACGCCGAAGGCAAATAACTACTAATAACAGCGAAGCTAAAAGAATGCAACGAACAGAAATAGCTCAATATGGCGAATTTGGTTTAATTAAACATTTGACCGAAAAATTCGAACCAAAAAACGCCTCAACACTCAAAGGTGTTGGCGACGATGCGGCTGTACTCGATTACAAAGAAAAACAGATACTCGTAACAACCGATTTATTGCTTGAGGGTGTCCATTTCGATTTGGTATATGTGCCGCTCAAACATCTGGGCTACAAAGCCGCCGTGGTTAATTTTTCGGATATTTATGCCATGAATGGCCAACCCAGACAAATCACCGTTTCGCTGGGCATCTCCAAACGATTCTCGGTAGAAGATTTGGAACAGCTGTACGCTGGTATCGAATTGGCTTGTAAGGTATATGGAGTCGATTTAATCGGAGGTGACACCTCTGCATCGCTCACCGGCCTGACCATAAGCATAACCTGCCTTGGCGAAGCGGAAAAAGATAAAATTGTGTACAGAAACGGAGCCAGAGAAAATGACCTGATTTGCGTAACCGGCGATTTAGGCTCTGCTTATATGGGATTACAACTACTTGAACGTGAAAAAATTGTATTCGCTGCCAACAGCGAAGCGCAACCAGATTTCGAAGGAAAAGATTATATTTTGCAACGTCAGCTAAAACCCGAAGCCCGGAAAGATGTAATTGCGGCATTAGCCGAAAAAGGTATAATTCCCACAGCAATGATGGATATTTCGGATGGTTTATCGTCCGAGTTAATGCACATTTGCAGCCAGAGCAACGTGGGTTGTCGTGTGTACGAAGATAAAATTCCTATAAATTATCAGGCAGTGGTAATGGCCGAGGAGTTGAATATGAGCATCGTAACT
>JAYRXP010000527.1:0-2246 GCA_041917395.1 Paludibacter sp. | reverse complement strand
AGCGCTTTTCTGTTCTCTTCCATCAGTTCGTCCAGCTTATTTTGGTCAATTTTTTCGGAGTCCATAGCGTCGTAATCCGGACAAACTAATGCGATAAGTTTTCCGTTACTCTCGATCACCAGACTTTCCATAACAAAAGGCATATTATTAAGCTTGGCCTCAATTTCTTCAGGATAAATATTTTGTCCGCTCGCGCCCAGAATCATTGTTTTATTTCGTCCGCGGATAAATATATTTCCATTTTCGTCCACTGTACCCAAATCTCCCGTGTGCAGCCAGCCTTCGCTGTCAATCATGGCCGAGGTAGCTTCCTCGTTTTTATAATAACCCATCATCACATGCTCACCCTTCACACAAATTTCGCCGGTTCCGGTTTCGGGATTAGGATCTACTATTTTAACCCGCATATTATCCAGAATACGTCCGGACGATTTCGGTGCAAATTCCTTGTGATCAGCGTAACTTATTAATGGCGCACATTCGGTCATTCCGTAGCCAATTGTAAAAGGAAATTTTATTTTTGTGAAAAAAGCTTCGACTTCAGCATTCAACGGAGCACCTCCGATAATGATTTCGTAAAACTCTCCACCGAAAGCATCAACCAGTTTTTTTCGTATTTGCGAAAGAATTGTTGTGTCTAAAAACGGGATACTCAACACCCAACGCATTGTAGGCTTAGCCAGCAGTGGTTGTATTTGTTTCCGGTAAATTTTTTCGACAATAAGCGGCACCAAAAATATAATGTTCGGCTTAATTTCAGCAAAAGCTGCCAAAAGGATTTTCGGGGTTGGTATTTTACCGACAAAATGGATATGACAGCCGGCGCATGTACTCGCCAGAAAGTCGAACGCACAACCGTAGGCATGAGCCAGCGGTAAAAACGAAATAATACGGTACAGAGGAGCTATCAAACCTGTCCCCACAGCAAACGTGATATTTCCTGCCAACGCATTTCCGGTTGTCATTACGCCCTTGCTAAAGCCGGTTGTACCCGAAGTATAGTTGATTGAAACGATTTCGGTATTCGGTTTATCAACATACCTTACGTGGTCGCGATGAAAACCATGCGGATATTTGGCATGAAACAGGCTATTGATGTAATCGGGTTGTAAATATTTAATTACCAGCTGTTCGTGGACTTCATTTTCGGCAAGTTCCGGTCTGGGCTCTTTGTTAAGCAGCGTAATACAGTTAAAATTAGTGAGGGAGAAAACTGCTTTAATCGTGTTAAGCTTTTCTTCCTCAAGCACTTCCCAGATATTATCAGCAGTAAACATTAATTTCGACTCGGAATGATTGGATATATGATGAATATCGTTCGGATTAAAATCCTGCAAAATAGGAACAACAACAGCACCATAAGTTACCACGGCCAGGTAAGTAATTGCCCAGTTGGCACTATTGCGACCAATTAATGCCACTTTATCATTTTGAGTTAACTGGCATTGTTCAAATAAAATATGTAAGCGGGCCACTCTTTTGGCAAGATCGGCATAGGTGAGCGTTAAATCCTCACCATAATTGCTATAGGCTGGCAAATCCCAGTTTTTCCGAAACGAATCTTCGAAAAGTCTGACAAAATTTTCCTGTATCATAATTGATTTTCTCTTGTGTTTTTTAATTATCGGGGGCAAATATATTGAAATAATTACACATTTAAAAACTGAATGTGCATATTTATACTTTTTCAGATTTAAAATTTAATGCTGTTGGCCTCGCTCCATCCATCGGCATCTAACAATCTTATTAAAAAATCAGTCAAAAAGCATTGTATATTAAAATAAAAGCAGTAAATTTGCACCCTCTTTTCGGATTAGGTTTCACAAAGAAGCACTGCTGCGAAGCATCTCACCTACCCGATGTAATTAAATAATGTTTTATACATGTACGCAATTGTAGAAATTTTAGGACAACAGTTCAAGGTGGAAGCCGGAAAGAAACTGTATATCCACCGTATGAATGAGGCCGAAAGAGGTTCGGCAGTAGAATTTGACAAAGTATTGCTTATTGACAACGAAGGCGCAGTTACAGTTGGAGCTCCCTTAGTTGAAGGTGCAAAAGTTGTTGGCGAAGTTGTATCACACGTTCGTGGCGAAAAAGTAATTGTTTTCCACAAAAAACGTCGTAAAGGTTATCGCAAACGCAACGGTCACCGTCAGGACTTTACTGAAGTATTAGTTAAAGAAATTGTAGCTTAATTTAAACCGATTAAAATTTAAAAGAAAATGGCACATAAAAAAGGAGTT
>JAYRXP010000526.1:0-3819 GCA_041917395.1 Paludibacter sp. | reverse complement strand
TTAATGAGGAATTTATCTCCGGGAGTAATGGTATCAATAACATACTTTCCGATATTACAAATTTGCATTTCGTCCAATGCATCAATCAGATTTTTGTAAGTGGCATCATCAGTTGCCTTAATAATTACAACAGGTGTTTCTTTACCATTTTTAATTCTGGAAGCCCTGGCCGTGAATGTATCCTGCGATATCTTCAAATCCAGCTTTTCTTTTTTCAGAATTTTAATCTGCTCAACAGCATCTTTGTTTCTCATAATTAGCATCGAACGAATGCTGTTCTCATCCTTTGAATCGTATGACAACTCTTTAAGAGAATTATAGTTTGTTCTGTCCGGCAGACCCTGAAAATAATACACTTTGTTATCCTTATCAAGCAACATAGTTATTGCTTTCGAAGCTTTTACCTTTGACTGGTCAGCTTCATTTATGTCCTTTTTGTTGGTAGGCATTACAATTTCCATTGTTTGCGGCTTACTCAACGAGGTACATAACATGAAGAATGTAATCAACAACATATTCATATCCACCATAGGTGTAAAGTCGATATGAACGCTCAGCTTCTTCTGTTTACTTCCACCTTTTTTCTTCTTTCCATGACCACTGTCATTACTTTCTAATTGCGCCATATTCTGTGGATTATTTAGATGTTTCTTTTAGTGCTGTGATTAAATTATAACGATTTTCTTTCAGGTCCTGAAGAGATGACATAACACTTTTAATAACCTTGTAAGGCGTTCCCTGATCGGCTTTGATTGCAATTCTCAAGTCTTTATTATTCATACGGGCATTTTTCACCCATATTTTGAACTGGTTATCCACACTATCTGTAGGAATACCATAATTACTCAGAATTTTATCCTGTTCTTCAGCCTTCAGGGCTAAAAAAGCTTGCATATCTTTAATCGGAACACCGAAAGTTGGCAAGAGTTTGAATTTATTAAGCTCCTGGCTTGTAAATTCAACACCATACTCGGCACCTACAGCTTGTAAAGTATTCACCAAATCGTCCTGTTTATCCATACTCATAAATACCTTACCCTTTGGATCTATCAGAATCTGAAGAATATTGGTGTCGGGAATTTTGATTTCGGAAACTGAGGCAGGAGTTTGTACCTGTACCGGCTCTTTCTTCACAAATGTTGAAGTCAACATAAAGAAGGTGAGCAGAAGTACAGTAACATCACTCATCGCCGTCATGTCGATTAGTGTACTTTTCCTTGCTACTTTTGCTTTAGACATAGCAGTTTGTTTTTATTAAATAAGTTGATATTACTTGTGAGATGCTGCAAATGATTGAACAATTGAAAAACCTACTTCATCAATACAGTAAGTAATAGTATCAATTTTACTTGTAAAATAATTGTAAGAAATTACAGCCAAAGCACCTGTAGCAATACCGAATGCGGTATTAATCAACGCTTCAGAGATACCGGCAGAAAGAGCAATAGAGTCGGTACCACCACCACCTGAAAGAGCGGCAAACGACTTGATCATACCAATTACAGTACCCAACAGACCCATAAGAGTTCCTAAAGTTACGATAGTGGCAATGATAGATAAGTTTTGGCTCAACATTGGAAGTTCAAGCGCTGTAGCCTCTTCGATTTCTTTCTGAATAGCCAGAATTTGTTGTTCCTTTGAAAGTGTTGTATCCTGTTCTACCTGCTCATATTTTGTAAGAGCTGAAGCAACTACATTACCAACCGAACCCTGCTGTTTTGTACAAATTTCTTTAGCTTCAGCAATATTACCTGTAGCTAACACAGAATTAATTTGCTTAACGAATTTAGTAAGATTACCTTTACCGTAGGCAGTTTTGATAGCAAAATAACGCTCAACACTCAACGAAAGAACAGTAAGTAACAATGTTTGGATAATAGGCACGATAACACCACCTTTGTAAATAAGACCCAGGAAGTTACCTTCAAGTGCGTGGTTGTTAGGGTCTCCGTTTACGAAGTTATCCGGATTACCAAGAATAAACTTGTAAATAAGTACTGCGATACCAAAACATGCGGCCATTACAAGACCTGCGTTTTTGATTCCCTTAAAAGATTTGCTTTTTGTTTTTTGATTTTTTTCCATGATTTTTTGTTTCTATATTTAAAAATAATTTATTTACAAATATGCTATCTGTGTAATTTCCAACTATTTTCAAGTGCCGAATGGTCTTTTCAAAAAGAAGTAAATCCTTGCAAAAGTACTAATTTTTAATGTTACACAAACATGCCATACTGTATATTTTTTCAGGATTATAACTTTTTAAGAATAAATTGTGAATTTACACACCAACAACCTGATAAAATAAATAGTCTTATTAAACAAAGCAACATCATTTTTTGGCGCAAAATTCAAATAAAAAAAAGACAAACAGAATCATCATTCAAAAAAAAACGAACAACCTTACAAACTGATTTTCTGAAACTTAAAATATAATTTATTTATAATCAATCAGAGGTAAAATATTTTCGTTTATAAGTAAAACGCACTACCCCGAAAAAAATTGTGTGATTTATCTGCCTAACGTTGAAAATAAAAAAAATGTCAAAAATAACAGACTTAAACTCATGAACTGAACAGAATAAAGATAGCTGATTCAGAAACAGAATTACATTATAAATATTAAACGGTATTTGTACAAAAAAAAATACTATATTTGCACCTCGTTTGAAAAAATCGAAAATAATTAATGTTTTATCTTAAAATAAAATTTCCATGCAAAACAAAGCAATTGTCAGGATTTTTGCCGTAGCACTCACCTTGGTGTGTCTGTTTTACCTGTCTTTTTCTGTTGTAACAAGTACCTATAATAAAAAGGCGAAAGAATATGCAGCAGGGGACAAAATGAAAGAATATCAGTACCTTGATTCAGTAGCAAACGAAAAAATCTGGCTGGGTTACACTTTAAAAGAGTGTCGTGAAAAAGAAATTAACCTCGGTCTCGACCTGAAAGGTGGTATGAACGTAACGCTTGAGGTTTCAGTAGCCGACATTATCCGTTCGCTCTCGGGCTATAACACATCGCCGAATTTTACGAAAGCGCTGCAAATGGCTACCGAGCGTCAAAAAACAAACAGTCAGGTTCAATATCTTGATTTATTTATTCAGGCCTACAAAGAACTGGACCCGAATGCCAAACTGTCGACATTGTTCAGCACATTCGAGTTAAAAGATAAAATATCGCTTAATACTTCGAACGAAGATGTAGTAAAAGTACTTGAGAAAGAAATCGATGGAGCTATCAGCAATTCATTCAACGTGTTGCGTACCCGTATCGACCGTTTCGGCGTTGTACAACCAAACATTCAGCGCGACAACAATAACTCAGGACGCATTCTGATTGAACTTCCGGGTATAAAAGAACCTGAGCGTGTACGTAAACTTCTTCAGGGCTCAGCCAATCTTGAATTTTGGGAAACGTATGAACTTTCCGAAATTTATAATAATCTGGCAGATGCAAACCGCGTATTGGCAACAGTAGGCACTGCACCGGCAGTTGCTGATAGTTCAAAAGCAGCAGTTACAACTGTTGCAGCTCAGGCAAAACCAGTTTCGAAAGCCGATAGCCTGAAAGCTGCTCTGGCCAAAAAGCCTGAAATACAGAATGATTCAGCTAAAATGAACGAAAATTTCAAAAAAGAAAATCCTCTGTTTGCGCGTCTTCAACCAAACATTCAGGGCGGACAAATTGGCCGTGGACCCGTTGTAGGTATGGCTCAAAGCAAAGATACAGCTCAAATCAATGCATATTTTGCAATGAAACAGGTAAAAGAAGTTTTACCACGTGACCTGAAAATGCGCTGGACAGTAAAATCAATT
>JAYRXP010000525.1:0-1812 GCA_041917395.1 Paludibacter sp. | reverse complement strand
GGCGTAGTTCACGTTACCTGACACATAAGCCAGTATACCGAGAATGACGCCTATAATTGCCGATGAACCTGTTGCCAGACCATCAAGTCCGTCAGTCATATTGGCTCCGTTCGAAACTGCTGTAACGATAAAAATTACCACCAAAACAAACAGAACCCAGCCGTATTGCTGCGCCTTTTCGCCTGCCCAGAGGAAAGCGTCGGCGTAGTCGAGATTATTGTTTTTGAAAAATGGTATTGTCGTGTTTGTCGATTTTATATCGTGTTTGGCGTACAAAACATTTTCCACGCGTGTGTTTTCGCCTTTTACTTCGGTGTTTTCGCGTATTACTATGTCCGGACTCAAATACATGGTGAGCCCCACAATTAGTCCCAATCCAACCTGACCTACAATTTTAAATTTGCCTTTTAAACCTTCTTTGTTTTTGCGGAACACTTTAATATAGTCATCCAAAAAGCCGATCAGACCCATCCAGATTGTAGTTATCAGCATTAGGATAACATAGATATTGTTAAGAGCAGCCAGCAAAACTGTAGGTATAAGTATTGCAATAATTATAATTACACCACCCATTGTAGGTGTGCCTTTTTTGCTCATTTGTCCTTCCAGCCCAAGTTCACGAATAGTCTCTCCGATTTGCTTTTTTTGAAGGTAATCGATTATTCGCCGACCAAATAATGTGGAAAGCAAAAGTGCCAGTATAAATGCCACTCCCGTGCGGAACGAAATGTAATTGAACATCCCCGCTCCGGGAATATCAAAATACTTGTCTAAGTAGGTAAATAAGTGGTAGAGCATAATTATTTGTTATTTCGTGTTTCTAGTTATTTTTCTTATTTTCTTAAATCCTTAAATCACCACATCATCACATTATTGCATCGCCGCATCAAAAACATTTTCTCACCTCTTCGCGGTCGTCGAAATGATATTTTACTCCCTGAATTATCTGATAATCTTCGTGTCCTTTTCCGGCAATAAGTACTACGTCGCCTGCCTGGGCCAGTGCACAGGCTGTTTTAATAGCCTCCCGCCGGTCAACTATGGTAATGCTTTTGGTTTTTTGTGTTACATCAAGTCCGGCAACCATATCGTTTAATATATCCTGAGGTTCTTCATTTCGCGGATTGTCAGATGTGAGTATCGCTTTCCAGCTTCCATCTACTGCTTCGCGGGCCATCATTGGTCGTTTTCCCTTGTCGCGGTTTCCTCCGCAACCCACCACAGTTATCAGCCGGCCGTTGCCCTGCAATATCTGATTTATGGTAGAAATTACATTGTTCAAAGCATCGGGTGTATGTGCATAATCCACAATAGCTGTGTAGCCCTGCGGTGCACGCAGAGTTTCGAACCGACCCGAAACCGATGTCAGCGAACTGATAATGCGCAACACTTCCAGTTCATCCTGTCCTAATAATATGGCTGCACCAAAAACAGCTGTCAGGTTGCTGGCATTAAATTTTCCGATAAATGAAACGTTTACTTCGCGATCGTTCATGTCGAGCAACATTCCGTCAAATCCATGCTCCAGAATTTTTGTTTTAAAGTCGGCCATACCGCGCAACGAGTAGGTATATTTGGCGGCTTTTGAGTTTTGCAGCATCACCAGTCCGTTTTTATCGTCGGCATTGGTCAGAGCAAAAGCTTCGGCTGACAATTCATCGAAAAATCCTTTTTTCGCTTTTAAGTAATTTTCGAAAGTAAGGTGATAATCAATATGATCACGCGTTATGTTTGTAAAAATTCCTCCGTCAAATTCAAGTCCGGCAATGCGACGCTGATCAACCGAATGTGAACTGACCTCCATAAATGCAT
>JAYRXP010000524.1:0-2441 GCA_041917395.1 Paludibacter sp. | reverse complement strand
TCGATACCGGATATATAACGAAAAGTGCCCATAGTAAATGGATTTTCGCCCTGCAGATATTCAGCTTTCGGATTTGCGAATCCGGTTTCAGACCCTGTTTTCCAGTTTTTTATATCGGCATGTTCGTGGTAACGGTGTTTTTTATCAGTATTATCGTTGTCGATAATTATTTCGTTGCGCTGCGTGTCCCGCTCGCGTGGCAAAAAGAGATTGGCTCCCGCATTTTCGAGCATTGGCACTAAAAACGGCAGTACAAATGATTGCGTAAACAAATCTTCTACCGTGTGAAATAATTTTGCGCGCTGCCAAATCCACTTGTTTTGCGATTGGTTGTAATAATAGCCGTGACTCTGCCACAAGGCTATGTGTTTGTTGTACAATCCGGCAGCAGGCTGATAAGGACGCGAAAGGTTGACAATAAAGGGTCTTCCGTTGTGCTTCGGGTCGAAAACTTTTGAATTATCTGTTGCAGAACTCAGGTAATAGTTGGGTATCAGTTCCTGAATTGGTTTTTTGTCGGTAATGCAAGTTAGTTTATAGTCCGGATAGAGTTTTCGTGTAACGTTTGCAATCATGCTGTATATCCGCTCCACATTCTCCGGACGAAAAGGAATATAACTTAATGCATCGGCCGCGTTGACGATGAGTGTACTGTCGGTTTTGTTTACAACCAGAGACGAAATAGTTATTTTGCCCACATTGGCATATTTAGCCGCAATAATGGTGAGCGAGTCGCTGATAAGTTTTTCCTGATTTTTTTGTGAAAAAAGAATGGAAGGAATTATTAAAAAAAGCAGTAAACCTCTTATTTTTTCATTTTTGAACATAAACAAACTAATTACACTAACTTAAAACGAACTCTCCAGCGACCATTTTCGTAGTCGGAACTTATAATCTCAAAACGGCCAATTTCGGACGTATTCTGCACGTGTTGTCCTATACAGGCACAGGCATCGTAATCACCAACGCGAATAATCCGCAGGGTATCCGAGGCATCGTCGGGAAGTTTAGACAAATCGACAATTGCAGCCGCCTCACCCCTTTCCATAAACTGCTCATAAACGGGTAAATGCATTGCGATCACTTCGTTCACTCTGCGTGTGATTTCGCTCACCTGCTCTTCGGTGGGAGCCTCAGAAAGCAGATAATCGCACTTACTTTTTTTGCGTTCCCTAACTATTGTGCATATCATTTGAATTTTGTATCTTTGATTTTTATTTAAAGCGACAAAGATATGAAAAAAGCTGCAATTTACTTACGGGTATCAACCAATGACCAGAACTACGAACGTCAAGAAGTTGAATTAAGGTCATTTGCTAATTCAAGAGGATATGAAGTAGTCAATTCTTTCGAAGAAAAGAAGTCAGCCGTTTTAGGTATGGACACTAGGGATGAACTTACAAAGATGCGCCAACTCACAAAGAACGACATTGACGGCATTTTTGTTTGGGACATTACACGCTTGTCACGTAAAGCGTCTGATTTTATTGCTCTTGTAACTGAGTTTACTGATAAGGGCATTTGTATCCATTTTAAGGATAAAGACATTAAAACTCTCGACGATGATGGAAAAATGAATGCAATGGCCTCTGTTTACCTTTATATGCTCGGTGTATTCGCTCAAATGGATGCTGAAAACTTAAAAGCTAAATTCAAATCCGGCAAGGAAAATGCACTTCGGAAGGGTCACAGTTATACTAACATTGCCCCATTCGGTTACTTTTTGAAAGACAAACATTTATACGTTAAAGAAGTGGAAGCCGAACACGTAAGAAATGCATTTCAACTCTACAGCGAAGGTAAAGATTTACAATATATTGCTGATATTTTCAACGCAAAACAAATACCCTTAAAAAGTGGTAAATCTGACATTTTATGGGTAAAGGGAACGATTTACACTATGCTTAAAAATACGGTTTATTATGGACAAGGAAAGTTAGAAAACGTCATAAATAAAGAAAAAAAAGAAACAACAGTTCGCTATTTCGATTCACCTGCAATTGTCGACAAAGGGCTTTTTGATATTGTTCAGGAAAGATTTGATATAAACAAAAGCAGAAGCGATAAAGGTAGATTAGAACCGGCATTACTAAGAGGCTTGTTATTTTGTGGTTTATGTAACAAACCTTATATATTTGCTAATAACAATAAAAAAAGAGTATACCGTGACTCTGATATGAGAGCAAATATTAACCAGCGAATTGGCTGTAAAAATGGACAATTGAATGTGGAGAAAGGCGATGAGGCTGTATGGGTTTCCCTCAAACATATATACGAGTACGACCAATTTATCAAGAAAACACAAGAAGAAAAGGAACAATGCAGAATTGAGATTTTTGAAAATCAAAAATCAATTCAGCAAATCATTAACCAACTTAATGACCTTGACAAAGAACAAAAAAGACTAACTACAGGATATATTAAAGGTTTTATAGATGATA
>JAYRXP010000523.1:0-6382 GCA_041917395.1 Paludibacter sp. | reverse complement strand
TACGTCAGTTTTTCGTGTTTTTACCTTTTGTAGGCGTTGGTTTGTCCATGTTGCTTTCGCATCCGCTTACGCTGAAAAAGGCAAACTTCTACGGATACATATTTTTGATATTTATTTTGGTAAATATCGCATTTGTGCTTTCAAATCTTATTCTGTTACCTAAATGACAGAGTGGATTGAATTAGGCTATCTGGGGCTTTTTATAGCTTCGTTTCTGGCTGCAACGGTGGTGCCTTTTAGTTCCGAAGTTGTGTTTTCGGCACTTATAGCTGCGGGTTTCGACGATTGGACCTGTATTTGGGTAGCTACGGCCGGCAACTGGCTCGGAGGTATGAGTTGCTATTATCTGGGGCGGTTGGGAAAAATAGAATGGATTGAAAAATATCTCCGTGTTAAAAAGGAAAGTATGGACAAATTTATGTCTAAACTTCACAAATACGGCGATTGGTTTGCGTTTTTTTCATTCCTGCCGGGAATTGGCGACGTTATTGCCGTTGCATCGGGTTATTTTCGTTGTCGCTGGTGGGTAGTAGCCGCTTCGATGTTTCTGGGTAAACTGGTGCGTTACATTGTGTGGCTCGGGCTTTTTCAACAGGTATGGCAGTTCCTTGGTTTTTAAAAATTAATATATCAGGTAGTTAAGAAATTAAGAAAATAAGAAATTGGTTGATTGGTTCATCAGTGAATTTTTGGCTGTTCCAAGCGGCAACATTGGCAAATTATCTTATCATCATATTATCACATCATCACATCAATAAAATAAATGAACAGAAGAGTCAGAGTGCGTTTTGCACCAAGTCCTACCGGTCCGCTGCATATTGGCGGTGTACGAACAGCATTGTATAATTATCTTTTTGCCCGCAAACACGGAGGCGATATGTTGCTTCGGATTGAAGATACTGATTCCGCCCGTTTTGTTCCGGGAGCCGAAGAGTATATTGTGGAAGCGTTGAAATGGCTCGGAATTGAAATTGATGAGGGTATTGGTGCAATAAAGGCGGGAGCGCATGCTCCTTATCGCCAAAGCGAACGCAAACCGCTTTACCGGAAATACGTTAATCAGTTGTTGGATGCAGGTTTGGCTTATGTCGCTTTTGATACGCCGGAAGCACTCGATGCAAAGCGCGCTGAAATTGCTAATTTCCAGTACGATGCCAAAACGCGTGGATCGATGACCAATTCGCTAACCCTGAGTGCAGCTGAAGTTGCCGAACGTATTGAGGGTGGCGAACAATATGTGGTACGTATTAAAATTGAGCCTGACGAAGAAATAAAAGTACAGGATTTGATTCGTGGCGAAGTTATAATTAACTCTTCGGTGCTTGATGATAAAGTGCTTTTCAAATCGTCCGACGGGTTGCCCACTTATCACATGGCAAATGTTGTCGACGATTATCTGATGGAAATTTCGCATGTTATTCGTGGCGAAGAATGGTTGCCTTCGGCTCCGCTTCATGTGCTGCTTTATCGCTATCTGGGCTGGACTGACCGTATGCCACAGTTTGCGCATTTGCCTTTGCTGCTTAAACCCGACGGTAATGGCAAGTTGAGCAAACGCGATGGCGATCGTCTCGGATTTCCGGTATTTCCGCTCAACTGGATCGATCCTAAAACCGGTGAAACCTCTTCGGGTTATCGTGAAGCGGGCTATTTCCCCGAAGCAGTGGTGAACTTCCTGTCATTGCTTGGCTGGAATTCCGGCACTGAGCAGGAGATTTTCTCAATGCAGGAACTTATCGATCAGTTCTCGTTGGATCGCGTGAGTAAAAGCGGTGCCAAATTCGATTACGAAAAGGGAAAATGGTTTAATCACAAGTATTTGCAGGCAAAACCTGTAGAAGAAGTTGCCGGTTTGTTTCAGCATATTCTCACAGAAAAAGGAATTGTAGCAGCCCCGGACAAAGTGCAGACAATTGTGGGGTTGGTGCGCGAGCGCGCTAATTTTGTAAATGACCTGTGGGCGCAGGCATCATTTTTCTTCGAAGCGCCTGTGAGTTACGACGAAAAAACAGTGCAAAAACGCTGGAAACCTGAAACGCCTGCCCAACTCACCGAACTTTGTAAAGTATTGAGTGCCATCGAAAATTTTAGTCCCGAAAATACGGAAATAATTATCAAAGCCTGGATTGAGGAAAAAGCATACAATCTGGGTGGAATAATGAATGCGTTTCGTTTGTCGCTGGTTGGAGAACCCAAAGGTCCGCATATTTTCGACATTATTTCCATTATCGGTAAAACTGAAACCATAGACAGAATACAGAAAGCGGTAAAAACTCTGCGATGAATCGAAAAAAAATCCTTATAATCACCTATTACTGGATTCCGAGCGGAGGCTCTGGGGTGCAACGTTGGGTGAAATTTACCAAATATCTGCGGAATTATGGCTGGGAGCCTGTGATTTATGCTCCCGAAAATCCGGAATATCCATCCGAGGATTATTCGTTCTCGAAAGATATTCCCGATGGTGTTGAAGTAATTAAGAAACCTATCTGGGAGCCCTATAACATCTATCGTAGTTTGTTTGGTAAAAAGGGCGAAACCATTAATGCGGGATTTATAAGTCAGGAAAAGAAAACGCTAAAAACCAGAATCTCATTTTGGTTGAGAGGGAATCTGCTTATTCCCGATCCGCGTGTATTCTGGGTGGCTCCATCGGTGAAATTCCTGAAAAAATATCTTGTTGAAAATAATATTGATACCGTTGTTACGACCGGTCCGCCCCATTCTGTTCATTTAATTGGCAAAAAGCTGAAAAAGCAGTTGCCGCAAATACAATGGGTAGCTGATTTTCGCGATCCATGGACGAGTGTTTATTATTTCAAAGATATGCGTATTGGTTTTCTCGCAAATTTAATACACAAAAAGCTTGAACGCTCCGTGCTGAAATCGGCTGATAAGGTAATTGTTGTCTCTGAAGGAATGAAAACCGAATTTGAACAACTCAGAAGTGAAGTTAAAATCATTACGAACGGTTATGATGCTGAAATTTCTGAAAACGAGCCGGTTTTGTTGGATGATAAGTTCAGCATATCGTATATCGGCTTACTCACCGAACGCCAGAATCCGGAAATGCTGTGGCGTGTGTTGGCAGAATTGTGCCACGAGATACCGGATTTTAAAACTAATCTCGAAATAAAACTTACCGGAAAAATTGATCATTCTGCTATTGAAAGTATCGAAAAATACAAACTCACTCCGAATTTAATTCACAGTAATTATATTCCACACAATGAGGCCGTTAAGCAGCAACGTCAATCGCAGATTTTGTTGTTGTTAATGCTTAATCAGCCCAATACAGGCTCGATTCTTACCGGAAAATTGTTTGAGTATTTAGCGGCTAAGCGCCCGATACTTGGCATTGGTTCACCCAACGGCGATGCTGCCGGTTTACTGCGCGAAACGCAAGCTGGAGTGATGATTGATTTTGATGACTACAGGGTTTTAAAAGAGCAAATTGTCAGATATTACGGGCTATATAAGTCTGGCGGTTTGTCAGTCAATTCGTCGGCAATTGAAAAATACTCGCGCAAAGAACTGACAGCACAATTAGCCGCCATTCTCGAAATGTAAGGTTGTTCGTTTTTTTTTGCGGAATGTATTTTTCTCAGCTTTTTTTATTTACCAGATAAATTCCGGTAAGTACAAATACAGCTCCGGCTAATTCGTTGAATGTGAGTTTTTCACCCAAAACGGGATAAGCAAAAATAGCTGTAAAAACCGATTGACTCAGCAGGCTTACGGATGCAACCGTTGGCTTAATATGTCCCAGTGCCTGATTGATTGACAACCATCCCACAACCTGCGGAAAGAGTCCGAGCAGAATGAGATAAATCCAGGAGCCCGGATTGTAACCTGTTAGTTGAGCGTTGTTTACAATGCAGATTATTCCCAAAACCAACGTGCTCGTTATCATTGAAATGGCTGTAAAACTAAATGTGTCCAGTCCTACTCTCCCTTTTCGCACTGTCAGCAAATAAGCTCCGTAGAAAACGCTTGCAATAATCGAAAGTATATTGCCGGTGGTGAGTGAAAGATCTGAAACTGCCCGAATTCCAACAATAACCGCAACTCCGACCATGGAAATAATGGTGCCCAACCAAAATATTTTGCCGGGCTTTTCGTGCATAAACAGTAGCGAGCCAATTCCCACCCAGACAGGTGCAAGGTTAGCCAATAATGTTGATACAGATGCTTTTGAAAGTAGGATAGAGGTGTTCCACAGCGCGATGTCGGACGCAAAAAGCACACCGCAAATGATCGCAATGCCAATTCCTTTTTTATCTGTAAGTGGTTTCCGAAAATAAAACCAGACAGGCAGAATGCCTATTGTGCCGAAAAACATTCGGTAAAACGCCGAACCCAAGCCGCTTATATCGGCCAGTTTAACGAGAATTGCCGACCACGAAATGCACAAAACACCTGTGAACAGCAATACGTAATGTATCCAGTTTTTTTGAGATAAACCGCTGTTCATGCTTTAGTCCAGTTGATAACCAAAGCTTTTGAGTTTGTTATCTCTGTTTCTCCAGTCTTTTTCCACTTTTACAAACAGTTCCAGAAAAACTTTTTTCTCGAAAAATAACTCCAGATCTTTGCGTGCATCGGTTCCCACCTTTTTAAGTGATTTGCCTCCGTGGCCAATAATAATTCCCTTTTGCGAATCGCGTTCGGCATAAATCACGGCATTAATGCGAATGAGTTTTTCATCTTCCTGGAATTGTTCCACTTCCACTTCCACCGAGTAAGGAATCTCTTTTTCGTAGTTCAGAAGTATTTTTTCGCGGATAATTTCGGTTACAAAAAACCGTGCAGGCTTATCGGTAAGCTGGTCTTTGTCAAAAAATGCAGGCGATTCGGGCAGCAAATCTTTTATCCGGTTGAACAGTGGCTCGATATTGAATTTTTCCAGTGCTGAAATCGGATAAATTTCGGCACGCGGAAGCAATGCTTTCCATTTTTCGACTAATGCAATCAGTTTTTCTTCGTCAATCAGATCTATTTTGTTGATAATCAGTATTAGCGGTGCGGGATTCAGATTCACTTTTTCCACAAAATCTGCGTTTTTTTCATTTGAGTCGAAAACATCTGTAACGTAAAGCAGCACATCGGCATCGCTGAGCGCCGAACGCGAAAAGTTGAGCATCGATTCCTGCAAACGGTAATTGGGTTTCAGAACTCCGGGTGTGTCAGAATAAACAATCTGAAAATCGTCGCCATTTACAATTCCCAGTATACGGTGTCGTGTGGTTTGTGCTTTCGATGTTATTATCGAAATACGCTCGCCTACCAATGCGTTCATTAGTGTCGATTTGCCCACATTCGGGTTGCCTACTATGTTTACAAAGCCTGATTTATGCATTTCTGTTTAGTTTTTAGAATTTGTGATGTTTGTAAAGCTTTTAAAATTACTCGTTAAGCCGGAGTTTAATTCGTTACAATCAAAACTTTTGCAAAGATACAATAAAATAAGGAGAATGTAAATCGGGATGAATTTCTCATACTTTTTTATTACTTTTGACGTTCAGTAAGTGTTTATGAAAGTTTTTCAGATTATGCAATTTAACAAGATATTCGAACTGTCGCGCCACTTTAAACTCGTTTTTATTGTTATCGGAGCTGCTATTATAGTTGCATCTACGCTGTTTACCAATAAGCTGGCAAAATCGCTGGCGCTCGAGGAACAGAAAAAAATTGAAATTTGGGCGGAAGCAACCCGTCAGTTTATTGTTGCTGACGAAAATACAAACATCGATTTTATTTTGTCAATAATCGAGGGTAATACAACAATCCCCGTTGTGATTGTCGACGAAAAGGATCATTTGCTCCACTCCCGTAACATTAAGGAGCCAGGCAGTGGCGTTGCCGAATTTTACAAACATAAAATAGCTGACTTAAAAGCCAAAAGAGCAGCTATTGTAGTGAATCTGGGTAATTCCAAACAATATATTTATTACGATGACTCGTTGTTGCTGAAACAGTTATATTATTTTCCTTACATACAGCTGGGTGTTATTGTTATATTTCTACTCATATCTTTTTTTGCTTTTTCGAGTACCAAAAATGCGGAGCAAAATCGCGTTTGGGTTGGGCTTTCGAAGGAAACAGCCCATCAGTTGGGAACGCCTATTTCGTCGCTGCTTGCCTGGGTCGATTTGCTCAAAGCGCGTTATGCCGACGACAAACTAATAGCCGAAATGTCCAAAGATGTAAACCGGCTTCGTATAATTGCCGAACGCTTTTCGAAAATCGGTTCTGCGCCCGATTTGAATCTCGTGAGTCTCAACGAAACCTTACTCAATGCTGTTCAGTATATCAATAACCGTTCGTCGCAAAAAGTGAGCATCGAATGTCATTTTTCGGATGAAAATCCTGTTTTTGTTAT
>JAYRXP010000522.1:0-2206 GCA_041917395.1 Paludibacter sp. | reverse complement strand
TTCAACTTATATTAATCAGGTAAATAAAAATCTGAAACTTACAGCAGGTGTTCAGGCCAAATCGTCGAAAGGTATTCACTACAAAACAATGGAAGACCTGTTAGGTGGAAATCAATGGATTGATATTGACCAGTTTGCCGAACGTGATTTCCCTTCAAATTCGGAAATTATACAGAATGATCTTCGTAATCCAAACCGCAAAATAAAAGTTGGTGATAAATTTGGCTATGATTACGACATAATTGTAAATCATGCAAGCGCTTTTATACAGAACGAATGGATTTTACCGCAGTTCGATGTGTTCTATGCGGCAAATGTTTCATTTACTGATTTTTATCGTTATGGACGAATGGAAAATGGTAGAGCAAAAGCGCAGAATGTTGTATCTTTAGGAAAAGGTAAAGAGTGGTTCACTACGAATCCTTCGATCAAAGGTGGTTTTACGTATAAAATAGATGGACGTAATAAATTATATGTAAATGCTACAGCCGAAACCCGTGCTCCGCAGGTAAATAATTCTTATGTGTCGGTGCGCATTAAAGATACTGCCGTACCTATGAAAAACGAAGAGGTTGTTTCGTCCGACATTAACTATGCATTCATTTATCCTAATCTGCGTGGACGTATATCCGGTTTTTATACACAAACAAACAAAAGTTCCGATTTATATGGTTATTATGATGATGATAAACAGACTTTCGTAAACTTTATGCTTTCGGATATGAAAAAACGTTATATGGGTGTTGAAATGGGTATTTCGTACAAAATAAACAGTAGCTTTACGGTATCGGCTGCAGGTACTTATTCTGACCACCGTTACACGAGCGACGCATTGGGAATAAAGAGCCCTGAAAATGGTTCATTTGCTGATGTAATGGATACTGTGAAAATAAATGGTTTCCGTATAGCAACAGGTCCTCAGCTCGCAGGTAATATCGCCATCAATTATTTCCACCCGAAAATGTGGTTTGTGGATGTTACCCTGAATTATTTTGACAACAACTTTCTGGATTTTGCTCCAAACCGTTTCCTGAAGTCAAATGTGGCTTTGTATGGCAACAATCCTGAAATAATAAAGGCATTAGGCACACAGGAGAAACTAAAAGGCGGTTTCCTTCTTGATGCTTCCATCGGCAAAGTGGTGTATTTGAAAAACCGGAAATCATTAAACTTTAACCTCAGTGCAAGCAATTTATTGAACAATACGAGTTTAATAACCGGTGGCTATCAGCAGGCACGTTTGCCTTTGGATGATAAAGCGATTGATGTTAACGGATTAGGACGTTTCCCCAATAAGTACTACTATGCATGGGGCTTTAATATGTTCTTTAACGTGGGATTACGGTTCTGAAATTGAAAATTAAAAACAAAATTATGATGAAAATTAATATAAAATCTGCAGTAGTAATTTTAGCTGTCGTATTAACAGCTTGTGCTAAAACCGAATTTGAACCAATTTCTCAGGATCAGTTAATGGGCGATTCGTTGACAACTACTTATACCATTCAGCAACTGATTACCGAATTTGATACCGATTCGGATGGATATACGGACACTGTTTCGTATAAAGGTGGACTTTTTACGGTTAAAAAAATTGAGTCAATACAGCCTGTTGTAATTAGCGGAGTTGTAACTTCGACCGATATCGAAGGTAATGTGTACAAATTTATGACGATCCAGGAACCAGGTGCAAATGGACGGGCAATTAAAATATCGGTGGATATGAGTGGTTTGTCTGCCCGCTATCCATTAGGTCAGCGTGTGTGGATTAAATGTAATGATTTGGTGCTTGGAAAATATGCACAATCTTACCAACTCGGAGTAAAGTATATAAATCTCACCAAATTTAAAATTAAAAAATCCATCGATTCAACTATTTACCGTATTGAACCGGGACGTATTCCGCCGCCAATTGCTGCAAAAATTATTCATGCTTACGGAATGCCGGATAAAAGCCTTGTTAAAGCTGATACGCTTACGATTGCACAAATAAAAGCTGCAGGCGCAAGTCTTATTAATAAACTGGTCTGTATTAGAAATGCTTATTTCACAGGTAAAGGAGCTGATTATAATAAACCGGCACCTCTGAAGAGCGATGAAGAATATATTTTTGCACCATCAACAAATGGTGTAGGTTATCCTCAGTCGCGCGAAATTACAGACGGTAGTGGGTCTGTATTCGTTTCGACAAGCGAATTTGCCAAGT
>JAYRXP010000521.1:0-6853 GCA_041917395.1 Paludibacter sp. | reverse complement strand
TTTTAAGTTTGCTAAAAAATCAATTATTACTGATTATAAGGTCTCCATTCATAACATCCGGCATCCGGATTTTCATCAACAAACCGGTTCTTCCCATTTAAATCAAGAGGATATTTAGAAGCAACAAATAAATCACTACTAATCTTGCGAACAGGTGATATCGAATCGGGCGTAAAATTAAAATATTTCTTCTTTTCGTAATCGAAGCGACTCTGTTTAAAAATCGTGTCGCCGTACTGGTACCAGCGAATATTCTGAAATTGCGGTTGTTCAATTTTTGTTTTGCGTTTGATATACGAATTTTTGAATACGCCTTTATAATCCTTTAAATACCTGCTGGCAATAGTCAACTCATTATCAATTGTTCCGGACACAATACAATTCGTAAATTCAGTTTCCATGGGTGCGGTACGTTGTAAACCCATTATCATCACCGCCGGGAATTTATCGCGCGAACCGGGTTCGAAATCATTATTAGCATAGTAATTGGCTATGGTTGACTGCTCGAAAACATGCTTGCCACCACTCAAATAGACAGTGTAACTTCCGGTGTTTGAAATTTCGCTGTTTTTCACAGTCAGATTTGTATTTTGAGCCACAATTCCATAGTAAAGAAAATTGTGAATGCGACAATTTTCCACCGTGATTTCAGGCAACTCATTTCTGTTTGTATTCGGTGAGTAAAGTCCGACGTAGGCACTTGTGATATTTGTATTTTTTAAATTGTGATGTCCGGATGACGACAAAAGGTACACTCCTCCCCATTGTCCGGCCACATAGTTGTAAGGTACAGGATCAGTAAACTTCACTTTATCAAGCCTGTCGCCCCTGAGTTCAACCGGCTGATTAAATGTTCCTTCGGTATTGAGATTACCATAAACAATCAGATTGGAGTTATTATGAAAATATAATCTGCAACCAGCCGGAAGCGTCAACGTCCGCGCTGTATCGACAGTCAGGTCGCCATAAATCAGATAAGGCTTATCGGTTTTAAAACGTGTGTTTTCCTCCAGGAGTTTATCTTTTAGCAGGTACATATTTTGTCCGAAAGCTTCGAGGTGCACCTGTTGTTTATTTCCGTTAAACTCAAAAACAACCGAATCTTCAATAAGTATCAGATTATTGTCGTCAGTTGGATTAATCGTTGTCTCAACAAAAACATACATGCTGTCGCGGGCACCTATTTCAACAGCGCTAAACGTATTATGGGTATCAACCACACCGTCGACATTAAGTCTGAATTTCGAGGAAACACCTTTTGCCAGACTTATACGATCTATACGCAGCGCCCGATTATTTTTGTTGTAAATAATAAATTTTTCGGTAGTACTGCCCAGCGACGTAAAAATGGTATCGAAAGTAAGTGTATCAGTAGAGAACTCCAGTTTTTTATCGGGATTAGTTGTAAAAAGTTCATCCTGACACGATAACATACCCAGCAAAGCTATCGTTGCTAAAAACAGAAATGCTGAACGCATTAATTGATCATAAGCTCTGAAAAAAGCTGATATTTTGCCGAACATATACATTTTAAAATTCAATAAATCCGAATTAATAAACTAACTTTGTAAAAAATTTAAAATACACAAAAACTATGGCAAGCCGCAGAAAACTCAAAAAAACCATTCAGTTCGTATGTTCCGAACTCATAACCGAACTGTACTTTCGTTTTCTTTTAAACAAAAATGCTGACGAAAAAGCAGTAGAAGCACTTGTGATTAAAATTACTGAAACAGCCCGCGAATTCACATTACGATCTAATCGTCCCGGTGGGAAACAAAATCCCGCATCAGTAAAGCATTATTACAGAAGCCTCTACAAAGCCTGGAACGAAAAAATTGCCGAAATAATAAAAGAATCGGAAAAAATTTAATCGTTCAGATCTATTCAAAGTTAAACGTCAGGGTTACTAATCTTGACGTTAATTTTGAAAGTGCCTGTGTATAGACTTTATCAGCTTCGCGCATTGTGCCCGTATCTCTCTCTTCGAGCGGCGTAAGCATATGATTAAACCCAAGTGCGAATTTCAGTTCGGGTGCAAGTTTAAAAAAACTAAAGTAAATATCGCACCCAACTCCGAACTCAACAAAAGGATCGAATGTTCGCAGTAAAACAGGCAGCGACGTATCCCTTCCGAGGTCAACATACACTCCACCCCCACCAATAAGATAGGGTCGTAAGTTTCCGTACCGTTCTGAACTGTATTTTACATAAAGCGGAGCCGAAACCAAAATGGACGAAATGACATCAGGCGAAGCCAGATTATTGGTATAACTCAATGCCCTGTCGCCGATATGCATCGTAGGAGTAAACCGAATGTCCAGGTAACGGTTCAGCATTAAGTCACTTACAATTCCCACCGAAAATCCCGGTTTCAAATCGGAAACATCAGCCTGATATATTTTACCATCAATAGTCATAAGACTCGGAGTAATTCCAAAATCGAGCGTATTCAATCCCAACGAAAATCCAAAATGAAGCAATTTATCATCCCCATGATAACTGTTTTGGGCTTTAATCCCGTGCAAACACGACACTAACGCTACCAGGAGTAAATATTTTTTATTTTTTCTGAACATGATACTATACAGCGTTTTTCAGTGATTAAAAACGCTATTTAACTACAATTATTGTGAGCTACAACAAAGTTTATTAGCTATTTAACGGCTATTGTTTCAATCTCCACCAACGCGCCAAGAGGTAGATCCTTCACAGCAAAAGCCGAACGTGCAGGACACTCGGTTTGATAATACTTTTTGTAAACATCGTTCATGCCTGCAAAATTGGCTATATCCGACAAAAAAACGGTTGATTTTACAACATCGGCAAAGCTATAACCGGCTTCGCTCAAAATGGCAGCAATATTCGCAAATACCTGCTCAGTTTGTGACGTAATTTCGGCTGCTTCGATTTTTCCAACCGACGGATTAATGGGTAATTGGCCTGAAATATAGAGTGTTCCATTCGCTTCTACAGCCTGACTGTAAGGACCAATAGCAGCCGGAGCATTTGTTGTGTTGATTATACGTTTCATGTTTAATTTTTAGAAAATTGAGAAATTATGAATTTACGATTTCGGCAAAATCGGCAATATGATCATCGACATAGGCAGCAATCAAAGCTGTTTGCTGTTCTTCCATTTCGAAGTAAGCTTCTTCAAGATCGTCAAACACTTCAAAATCAACATACATTGCATTGAATTCTTCCTCTGTTGTTTCACGTTCAAGTTCCGTTTTGTTGGCATCGTAAATTTCTTTTGCCTTGTATATTAATTTGCCAAGCTCCACAGCACCAAACTGTTTCATCGCTTTTGCAAACGGATTTTCGAAGATATAACCACCATAACCATTCTGAATCAACTGTACAAAACCGCCATCACGCATTTCGGTTGTAAAGAAGTGCCACGCCAGCAGGGTATGTTGTGAACCGTTCAGCTTGTGCATGTTTTCAGCCGTCAGCTTTCCGTCAATTTCCTGCAAACAGGCATCAATAAAAACCTGAAGGAATTCATCCATCCCCTGTTCTGCTGCTTTAGCAAGAGTTTTGTCGCTTATTTGAATCATATATTTTTCGTTTCGTGTTTCAAGTTTTGTGATTTGTGATTTCTCATTATCAATTCATCACATTGTCACATCACCACATCAATTAATAAGTATTTCAACACCGTAAGCCGGAATTGTTACTTTTAATTTCGTAGCTGATATTGAAAATTTATTGCCAAAAGTTGCTTTCAGATTTTCTGCATTAATCACTTTTGGCAAATTTACTTCAAAAGTACTGTTTTTAGCTGAATTATTTATCAAAATAATGGCTTCTTTGTAAAAATACTTGCGTGCATATACCCAGGTTTGTGGCGTTGTTTGAATATTTATAAAATCGCCATACACCAAAACGGGATTATTCTTGCGCAAATGAGTGAGTTTGGCAACACTGTTCCAAAGTTTGGTTTCACGCTTATTCCAGCCATCGAAACGCATCATTCGCCGGCAATCAGGGTCGTTAGCACCGGTCATGCCTATTTCATCGCCATAGTAAATAACAGGAACACCCGGAATGGTCAGATTAAAGGTATGAAACAACAACAATTTATCGTAAGCAGTAGAATCAGTAATGCCAATCTGACGTGTCCATGCCACGACTTTCGAATCTTCGCCGGGTTTTATGTCTCCCGAAGCCAACGCCATAAAACGTGGTTTGTCATGATTTCCCGAAATGTATCCCATCAGATTATGGGTTCCGAAAATATTTAAGCTCGACCGATAAACGTCCTGCACACGGGTTAGGTCACCACCACCCATTCCGGCAAAAGTTGTATTGGCAATATCGTACACATTAAAATCGAACTGTCCATCGAGCATTCCGGTAGTTATGTATCCCGAAATCAACTTCGAACTGCCGTAGGTTTCGCCAATCTGGTAAGGCAGTTTTCCGTTCATTTGGCGCTTCATTTTGAGCGATAGTGCTCTCCAAAACTCCTCGCTTATGTGTTTACAGGCATCGTGACGGAAGCCATCCAACTTAAACTGAGTTAACCAATAAAGCGCCGAATCGGTCATTAAATCAATCACAACCGGGTTTGAATCGTCGAGCGAGGGCATAAATGTATCGAACCAGGTCGTGAGCCGGTGTTCGTCCCACTTGGCAACATTCATTGTTCCATCAGGCAAAATAAGCGGTGTGGCATACTCAGGATGCGCTTTGTAAAGCGGATGCGCCTCGTGAACGTGATTAGCCACATAATCGAGCAGAACATTTATTTTATTTTCGTGCGCTTTCTTTACCAGTGATTTAAGTTCATCGTTAGTGCCAAAACGAAAATCAACTTTCGACGAAGAAATGGGCCAGTAACCATGATAACCGGAGAATTTTGTTTTACCAATGGCCGAATAACCATAAGGTTCGAGCGGGTTCTGGTTGAGTGGCGAAATCCAGAGCGTATTCACACCCAGTTTTTCGAAATAGCCATCCGTAATCTTTTGTTGCAGCCCAGCCAAGTCACCACCCCAAAAATCAACAGCGTGTTTTACATCCGGCCTGTTAAGTGGCTTATCGTTGGTTTTATCACCGTTCATAAACCGGTCCACCAACATGAAATACATTATCTGCGCTTGTTTATCTTCCCGTTTAATCTGGCTTGCATCCGTCAGAACAGCTCCTTTTTCCAACGGAATCAACACATCGTTGCTTACGCCAAAATCATTACTTGCCCAAACCCTGATAAAAGAACGATCCACAGCGATAGCTTCGGCAGGAATGGCGATACAAATCTTTCCGTTCTTTATTTTAATAAATTTTTCGGGCAATCGGTAGTTTTGCCAATAGGCAAACACCGTATTCACCTTATTATCAAAATCTAACAAAACATTTTGTCTCCCAAACACTTCAGTTACAAGCACCGGAAATGAATCACTTTTACCGGGCACCTGCAAAATGGAATTAAACTTTCCAAATCCATTATCCACTTTATTCGGATTATTCGGGTCGTGATTTTGATCACCATCAACAACCATTTGGTACAAATACGAACCCGGACTCAGATTCATTGTTATTTCGTATAAGCCTTTGTCATTCAATGCTAAATCAGGCATTCTCGAAGGCGTCCAGTCGTTCATTTGTCCGGCAATCTGCACTTTTTTGTACGTTTTCCCCTGCGGGTTAAAAGTGAATGTGTAATCAACTTTATCGGACTTGCGACAAGGTACAGAAAACGGGACGTCTTTTACCCAGATTTTCACATCTGCCATCTGCTCCATAGCTTTATCAACAGTCAGAACAGCTGTAGCTTTGTCGGTCGACATTCGGGCTGTCAAAAATGCCGAAGAAGTTGTAACCGAATCGATATCAGCTACATTTAAAATAAAATCCTGCAAATAAATTTTATTTTCGCCCACTTCAAGTGTCAGCAAAGTATTCAGGTTGATATTATTTTCTCCTTCTGCAGGAAATTTCAAAGCAGGCTGACAGGCTGCAACCAGAAAAACGGATAGAAATATAAAGCTGATTTTTTTCATAACTGAAATTGATTTTAATAATGAATTCCAAAAATACACATTTAAAGGCAGAGTACAGCCTGAAAGCTACTTACGAAACGTTTTTTTCAACGCAAACGATTTAAAAACCTGCCGAAATATAGTTTCAGCAATTAAAAAAAGCAGTAAAATTTTATAAATCAATTATTTTGTGTACCTTTGACGCCGAAAAGAAACGTATTTCCTCATTTGTATTTTTTATATCACCAACCCTCCGGTTAGTTTTTATCAAAACATTCGACTTCTTACTTCTCTTTTTTTTACAATTTAAAAATTTATATTTTATGAACATTTACGTAGGTAACCTGAGTTACAATGTTAGAGAAAACGACCTTAGAGAAGCAATGGCTGAATATGGTGAAGTAGTATCGTGTAAACTTATCATCGATCGCGAAACACGCCGGTCAAAAGGTTTTGCATTTGTAGAAATGTCTGATGACGAAGCTGCAAAAAAAGCAATCGCCGAACTAAACGGAGCCGAATTTGATCGTCGTCCAATGGTAGTTAAAGAAGCACTTCCAAAAAACTAAATTTAGTTTTTCTAAAAATAAAGAAAACTTCTGTCGTCGAAAGATGGCAGAAGTTTTTTTTTGCATTTTAACGAATAAAATTAAGATTTAAAGTCCATTTTCTGAAAAAATGTTGTATTTTTGTTGTTCATAATTAAAATGATGTTTTTCATTTATCTTCCGAAATTCATCGTTTTGGGCTCACCCAGGCAAATTACAAAATTGTTTTTATTAAATCTGATGAAAAAATGAAAACGAAACTCCTTTTACTCCTGACTTTTCTCATCGTTGTAGCATGCAAACCTTTAATTGATG
>JAYRXP010000520.1:0-4508 GCA_041917395.1 Paludibacter sp. | reverse complement strand
GGCAGGTTTTCTTTGACATAAAAAGCACCAAAGGTTGTCATCCATTCATTGAAATGGGCCAGCACTTCATTCTTAGTGCCGAGATTGAAAAAACGGTAATAACTGTCGATAACCATTCCGGTTGCAAAACCAAACATCGACGATTCGTCGTAGTCGCCATAAGCGGCAATGGAATTGACACCAAACTTCGACCAGACATGTCCGTATATTTCATCTTTTCGGGGCATCAGAGGCATGAAATCAACCAAAACGGCCAGTGGCTCACCCGGAATTTTCCATCTGCCCACACGTATGTAGATGTGAAAATGCGTGGCAGTATAATCCTGCCATTGTGCAAATGTTGTTTTATCTTCTGCGAAATAGGGATTTACTTTTCCCTGCCAGATATCGGGCCCGATAAAAATTAACTTATCACCAAATTGTTTTTTGAGCGTAGCTGCACGTGTTGATAGAACGGTGTAAATACCACCTACCATATTGCAAACTTCCCAACTTGATTCGAAAAGAAATTCAGGAGTAGAATTCGTTGTCATGTAGAACTTTACGTTTAAAAATGCACGCGCATTCGGATAATAATCACTTATACTGTTTTAACGAAAAATGTGATTTTTATCAATATAACAATGAATGTCGGTATTATTTTAAGCGTTCGCAAAGATACTAAAATATTTTAATTCTATAATAATCAGGATTTAAAGTTTTCAACACATACCCCATTTTTGTAATGAGTATAATTTTCGCAGCATAAAACATCGAATTTATAAAATATAAAACCGCCCTGAAACACGCCTCTACACATCATATTCCTGACCAAATTCAGGTATTTCGATACTGTTAAAACCGTTTTCTTTCAATTTTTGCCGGTAAGTTTTCTGAACTTCGTATTCACCATGAACCAAAAACACTTTGCGGAGCAATTCTTTGTCGACGCAATTCAAAAACTGAATCATTTCATTGTAATCGCCGTGACCCGAGAAAGCATCAATTTTTTCAATTCGTGCATTTACTTCGTGAATTTCGCCAAAAATAGAAATAAAACGCAGTCCGGGCTCCTGAATTCGTGCTCCGAGGGATGTAGGCGAACAATAACCAACCAACAGAATCGTATTTCGCCAGTTGGATATATTGTTGGCAATGTGATGTTTAATACGTCCTGCTTCGGCCATCCCCGATGCTGAAATTATAATACAGGGTTCCTGAATCTGGTTGAGCGACTTGGATTCTTCTACATTCTTTATCAGCCGGAGCGACTGAAAACCAAACGGGTCTTCGTCGTATTTCATAACTTCGCGAACAGTTTCGTTCATACAGTCGGCATGCAGACGAAATACTTCGGTGGCATTAACTGATAACGGACTATCAACAAACACTTTGATATGTGGCAGTAAACCTTTATTGTGTAAGTCATTAAGAACAAAAACAATTTCCTGTGTGCGCCCCACCGAGAATGCCGGAATTATTAATTTTCCCTTATTTTCAACACAAGTTTCGTTCACAATACGAAGCAATTCACCCGTGCTTTCCTTTTCACCTGTATGCAGCCGGTCGCCATAGGTCGATTCGGTAATCAGAAAATCGCATACCGGAAAAGGAGCCGGTGGCATTAAAATTTTATTTTTGGGTCGTCCGATATCACCGGTAAAGGCCAATCGCTTTTTCTGACCATTTTCAGTAATTTCGAGATTTACCACAGCGCTGCCAAGCATGTGACCGGAGTGTGTAAACTTCACATTCACACTGTTATCAATATTAAATCGTCGGTTGTAGCCAATACCAATAAACAGCTTCATGCAATCTTCGGCATCAAAAACCGAGTAAATAGGTTCCACCGGCGACTGTCTGTTGCGTAGGCGTTTTTTATTAAACCATTTCACATCAAGTTCCTGAATATGTGCGCTATCGGCAAGCATTACGGCACAAAGGTCGCGTGTGGCATTGGTGCACACAATGGAACCTCTGAAACCGAGTTTATACATGTAAGGTATAAGCCCCGAGTGGTCGATATGGGCGTGTGAAAGAATAAGATGGTCAATCCCGGCCGGATCAAAGCCCAGATTACGGTTCATGGCATCTGTTTCCAGACCTTTACCCTGATACATACCGCAATCGAGCAATATTTTTTTGCCCGCATCGGTGGTTATTAAATGCTTGCTTCCGGTTACTTCGCGTGCTGCTCCTAAAAATTTGATTTTCATACGCTTAATTTTTAATATTTTGTTGTGGTCCTTATCGTTTTCAACTTCCAAAGCTACAAAAAAACTATTGATTTTCTTCAACTATTGGAACATAAAAATGGAAAATTAACTGAGAAATACAGAAAGTGTAAAAGAAAACCATCTCGGGTCCCTTAAAAAGACAATATAACGTAGATAACAAAAAAAATCTCCGAAAGTTATTTCGGAGATTTTTTAATTACTTAATTGTGGGCAGGTTTAAGGCATGTATCCTGTAGATATCACTTTTACATACCAATTTTCACCCCAAAATCGATGGATTGTGTTGTTCCGGAGCTTAAATTGTAGCGTCCGAAGAGGTAGAACCTGCGGGCAATTGTCCAGTGAACGCCGGGCATAAAATACACTTTAAGAACCGACAGATTTGCATCTTCGTTTTGATTAACCAGGAAGAAGTAACCACCAATACCCACACTGGCTGTAAGGTAAAATTGCGGAAAGATCTGAACGCCCGGACCAATCGTCCATTTGGCTTCCAGTACATTGGATTTATTGCCGTTGTAAAGTCCTGTTCTGAACCATGTAAATGCATAATCGTTAATCATTCGCCAGTTTCGGGAAGTAACACCATCTATCGAAATATACAGGCTGTATCCATTTACGGGCGTGATACCCGCCGGGAAAAAGTTTATGTTTTTAGGTATTTCTTTACCTATACCAATGGCAAAAAGACGATCCTGTAATTCCTGATAAGATGTTAATTTCACTTTGTATAAATCCGGCAATTTGGTTTGATAGCACCAGACTTCGGGGTTTACATACACCGTTTGCCGCTGACCTGCGCGCTCGGTTTCGAAACGGAGCGGAATTTTTTGCTGAACATTATCGTAATCGCCTAAAATGTATGAAAAACCACTTTTAATGGTGCCGTTATCGAGTACAGAAGCCGACTTGCCAGCTTCTCTGGCTTTTCGCACTGCGTAGAGATAGTCATTTTCCATTTCGGATACCGAAACCGGCATTTTGCGGGCATTCACAGCAATTACTTTGTCGCCTGCAACAATACCTGCTTTGGCTGCCGGACTTTCGGGATAAACATAGACCACCAGGTTGGGTTGTTTCAAATCGTAGCACAAACCTGTATAAAAATAGTTTCCCGCTTCTTTTATCGAACCGTTGATAGCTGCCGTTTCTTTTTCCTGAGCCGTTGTATTAAAGTCGCTTACCGGAAAATGTTCCAGCATGGAATTGAACACATTGTACGCTATTGCCTGCAGGTCGATAGGATTACCGCTGGCAGAGTTTGCTTCCGACTGCCACACGATTGGCGGTGTTTTAACCTGTTGTTTTGCTTTTTGAGCATCCATAAATGCAACTTTGAGTGTTGCAAAATAATCAACCTTGGTATAGCCGCCTACCTGTTGCGATTCTACGTATTGTTTATTTCCCCAGCCCGACCATATATCGTACCCAAACTGATAACGGGTCGAAATTTTTTGTGTGGGCGGAATGTATTGTTTTTCGTTGCCCGAAAACGAATTGATAAATACTAATAAATCCGGATTTTCGCGATCGCGCTTCAAACCTCTGCGTACAATGCTTGTTTCGAGAATAGAAGCTAATTTTTTTTCCAAAAGCGGGTCGGTCTGATTGGTATATTCAAAATCGAAGGTACTGTAATCTTCAAATTTAGCTTCAGGGTCGCGCATGGTGCCTTTGTCGCTACTGTTAGCATTCTGATTCAACGATTTTTCGGAGCGACTGTCCATAGTTATCAGATTATTGCGCAACCGGGCCTCGCTGAAGCAATTGTCGGGTAAAGGATCCTGATTTTTCAGCGTAATTTTACGGAGTTGCTTCTCTCCTATTTTCTTCACGGTGAGCTGAACTTCACTACCTGCCTGCCCGAACAAATAATCATTCAGGCTTTGTAAACTCATTTCCATTGTTGGTTTATCGTTTACAGCCACAATAATGTCGAGGGGTTTCAGGCCAGCGCGCTGTGCCGGGAAATGAGCAGTAACAGAGGTAATTACACATTGTCCGTATCCCCAGTTCTGATTATTGCTAATTGTATATTCCAACCCAAGCATAGTATTGGTCTGAGCGTTTGTAATCAGGCTCAATGCTAATCCAATAGCGATAATAATGATTTTTGAGTTCATGATATAAAGTTTTAAATGTTTAACAGCCGGAGGAAATGATGAGGCAAACCAAATAAAACACAAATAAGCAGTTAAAATGCTTTGGGAGAAGTTTTAATTTATTTTTGCAAAAATACTGTATATAAACAGCAATCGACCAGAAATTATAGTTAATTATACTTAATGTGCT
>JAYRXP010000519.1:0-2087 GCA_041917395.1 Paludibacter sp. | reverse complement strand
CCGAAGCAAAATTTTTACGTGGGGTAATCTATTTTGACCTTGTTCGCCTTTTTGGTAGAGTACCGTTAAAATTAGATGCAACAACCGTCGAAAATCAGGGTAATCTCGGAAGAAGTTCGGTGCAGGCTATTTACAAACAGATAATTGCCGATTTTACAGAAGCCGAAACAAATATGCGCGATAAAGTTGAACAGGAAATAGGTTTCCCAAACAAATTGGCCGCTACTGCTTATTTGGCAAAAGTGTATGTTCAAATGGCCTGTTTAACCGACGATCATTTTGAAGCTTCGAACGATAAAGGCAAAATTGGTGCCGATGGATATGTGGGAAGTGCTAACGAGTTTGCGAATACGTTTATCCCCGATGAGTTGAAAAGCAATTATTCTGCTGATTATCCTCAAAAATATTTTTGGGAAAAAGCAGTGGAAAAATCCGAACAGGTAATTGCCAACAATGTTTATGAGCTTAAAGTACCTTTCGGACAATTGTGGAGGGGAAGAACACGAAATACCGCCGAATCGATTTTTGAAATTCAGTATAGTGCTACTTTTGGGTCGGGAACTACTATTAGCGGTCGCACATCTCCATACACACGAACCGAGTTTAATCCATTAATGATGCAAAACACGGCTCCTGCGCGTACTACGGTAGATTATGCTACTTTTTCGCGCAATTGGCAAAAGTATGGTAGTGATACCAAACGTTCATCGGTAAAAAATATTTCGAAAAATAATGAGCTTGATGCCGATCCGCGTTTCAACGAAACATATGTGTATTTTTCGTACAATGCATATTCGGCAGGAACAAATGGCGTTTACGATCAGCCTGTTGTAAGAAATTGCTTTCCTCAGAGCGGATTTCTTCCAAATCAAAAATTCAGCGCTTTTCCATACATAAAAAAACACTTGGATTCGTTACAAACAGCATCAACCGGCAGCTATTTAAATTTCATTGTGTATCGTTATGCCGATTTATTGTTGCTTTATGCCGAAAGTTTAAACGAGTTAGATAGAACGGCAGATGCAATAGCCATTGTAAATAATAATATTTTGGATAGAGCCCGACGTTCAGGAAATTTTTCGAGCGGACAAACACCGCAACCAGCTAACTGGCTAACAACTCTGAGCAAAGACCAAGTGCGCGATGCAATAATGGAAGAGCGTGAATATGAATTACTTGGCGAAGGTCATGAGACTTTTGATGTGCGCCGCCGGGGAGCTGAATATCTCAAAAAACGTATCGATATTCACGATGACTGGTACGAAATTTTACGTGCCGACAGTCATTGGTCGTACACAAAATCGCAATATACTTATTTCAAAGCCGATAGTTATATTTATCACCGGGTTTATCGGGAGTATTTGCCTTTTAGCAACAATCCTATGGCTTTCAGCAAGAAGCATTTATTTATTCCTTTTCCTCAAAAAGAGATAAATCTGAATCCCGAAATATCGGTGAATGATCAGAATTTTGGTTGGTAAAAAAGTTCAATGCAAAAAAAAATTCAGACGTTTATGTTAAAAAAATTATTTATAAAGTTAAATTTCTATCTGTCAGTAATTCTTGTTGCTGTTTTGTTCAATTCGTGCGGTGAGCAACTTACATATTCTGAGCCGGCTGACGATGATTTGTCGCTTCGCACATTAGTAAATAAGTATTATAAAAATAGCGGATTTTATTTGGGCGCTTTGCCGGGAGCAAACTATTTTACCGATTTAAATAAAGTAAATCTGAAAAATTTGTATTACAAAGAGTTTGCTATGAGCACATTGCAAACTGAGTTTAATCAGTCGGCAGTATATCCGTTGCCAAACAAAGAATGGTTCGACGGAGGCTACAAATCGCAGTTTGATCTTGCCCGAAAAAACAAGCAGATTTTATCAGTTGATGCTTCACTTTCCGAAAATTGTTCTGCTTGGATAAAAGATGAAATATCTGCCTTACACACTCCGGAAAATATCCTGAGCGTATTAAATTTTTATCAGACAAATATAAGCAAAGCGTTGGAAAAAAATAAAGATGTGGTGAAATGGATGAGTGTGGTGAAAAATCCGGTTTCTATCGGTCACGAAGGATTGAACTATGAT
>JAYRXP010000518.1:0-3503 GCA_041917395.1 Paludibacter sp. | reverse complement strand
TATACCGAAAGAATTGCCAAAACAAAAATGAATTACGATCCTGATTTATATCCCGATGTAAACTGGATGGATGCTGTCACAAAAAACAATGCAGACAATCAGCGTGTTACGTTGGATGTTAAAGGTGGTACCGAACGCTTGCGCTACTCTTTTGTGGCTGCCTATTACAACGAAAATGGTATTATTGAGCGCGATAAATCGTACGATTGGGACTCTTCTATCAAATTGCAGCGCTACAATGTTCGCTCAAATGTAGATTTAAATTTAACTCCAACCACCTTAATGAGATTTAATATTGGTGGTTATTTGCAGGACAGAACTGCACCTCCGCAAGACATAAGCTTTATTTTACAAAAAGCATTCGTAACTGTTCCTTTTGGATATCCTACCATTTATTCAACCAGACAAATTGCCCGAACTGAAGAACCAAGTCCTTGGGCTTTGGCAACACAAACAGGTTATCAAACTACTACCTCCAGTAGAATTGAAACTTTGTTTTCGCTGGAACAGGATTTAAAATTTATAACACCGGGCTTAAAAGCAAAAGCCTCATTTTCATTCGACCGCTATTCGGCAGGTTCGGTAAGCCGGTCGAAAACTCCTGATTATTATTCTCCCGCAACAGGAAGAACAGAAGAAGGAGATTTAATCATAAGTCTTAAATCAGCAGGAACAAACTTTCTCGGATATTCCGAAAGTGCTGATTATGGCGATAAAAGCACTTACCTCGAAGCCAGTTTGTCTTATCAGAGAACATTAAACAAAGTACACGGCTTGGAAGGTTTGTTATTAGTTAACAGAAGAAATTACGATAATGGAGATAAACTTCCGTTTCGAAATCAGGGACTTGCCGGACGTGCGTCGTATACTTATGCCGGAAAATATGTTGGAGAATTCAATTTTGGTTATAACGGATCGGAAAACCTGACAGCCGAAAAACGATATGGTTTTTTCCCTTCGGGTGCAGTAGGTTGGATTGTGTCGGAAGAATCTTTTATGAAAAATGTACGAAATATAATTCCGAAATTAAAACTAAGAACATCGTACGGACAAGTTGGTAACTCAAATCTGAGTGGCAGACGTTTTGCCTATTTACCAACCATTCTTAACGGATCGGCAGATGGTGTTGCCGGATACTCATTCGGATCGAACAAGGAACAATCGTGGGCAGGAATGCAGGAAGGTGACTTTGGAGTTACCGATCTTGTTTGGGAAACAGTAAACAAATTAAATCTTGGAGTTGAATTAGGTCTTTTTAAACAATTGATTGATATTCAGGTAGATGTTTTTGATGAAAGACGTAGCAGTATTTTCATGCAGCGTCAATCAATTCCATCAACTGCCGGTTTTAGCAAAACACCCTGGAGTAATTACGGAAAGGTAACAAACAAAGGATTCGAAACATCGGTTAAGCTCAATCATCAGTTTAATAAAAACTTTTATATGAGCGCCTTCGGAAACTTCACTTATGCTCACAACGTGATAACCGAAATTGACGAAGCTTACGCATTGGTTGGTACATCGAGAGCGCAAACAGGGCATCCTGTAGGTCAGTTGTTCGGATATATTGCAGATGGACTTTTTACCGATGCTGATTTTGCCGATGTAACTACCGGACAGTTGAAACCGGAAATTCCGGCACATACGCTTTCACCTGTGCGCCCCGGCGATATAAAATACAAAGATATTGATGGAAACAACATCATAAATGCATTTGACAAGGCACCTATTGGAGGTACCAATAATCCTCAGATTGTTTATGGAGTGGGATTGAGTATGAAGTATAAAGATTTTGATTTCGGCTTTATGGGTCAGGGGACGGCGAAAATTTACAATATTTTAGGTCAGGGAATTGGCGCATGGCTGCCCGGATCGGGAAATGGTGCAACCGGAAATATCCTTACAAATGTAGATGACCGCTGGACTGTTGATAACCCGCGTCAGGATGTTTTTTATCCTCGTTTATCGATGGGAACAAATGTTAATAATTCTCAGGCTTCGACGTGGTGGTTGCGCGATATGAGTTTCTTCAGAATTAAGAATGTTGAACTGGGTTATTCGTTCCGAAAATCGTTGTTAAACAAAGTTTCATTGTCGGGAGCGCGTATATTTCTAAGAGGAACAAACGTTCTCACATTCTCCGAATTTAAATTATGGGATCCTGAGGTTTCATCCACTTATGGATCTTCATATCCTATTATGAAAACCTTCTCGACAGGATTTGAATTAACTTTTTAATAGAAAAAATACATGAAAAGAATTATAACAAAATATTTTATACTTAGTGTTTTAGCTGTTTTTTCATTAACTTCCTGCTCCGATTATTTAGATAAGCAGCCGGATGATCAGCTTACTCTGGAAATGGTTTTTAATAACAAAACCAATACACAAAGATGGTTGGCCAATATCTACAGCTATATTCCGGACACATATTCGTACGGAACAGTAGAACCCTGTGGCGACGATATGGTACCTTCTCCCCGTTGGGAACAGTTTAATTTTAAAGTGATACAGTATCAGAAAGGAAACTGGAATCCGTTGAGCGAAGGTGGGATTTCGTACTGGACAACCTTGCCAAAGGCGATTCGTGCGGCTTATATATTTTTAGATAATGTAAAAGTGCTTCCGGGACAGGATCAGGCAGCTGTAGACAACATGAAGGCCGAATGTCAGTTTCTGATTGGTTACTATCATTCGCTGCTCGTAATGACTTATGGTGGTGTGCCAATGATTAAAGGAGCATACGAAACAAACCTGTCGGCAGATGAGTTGATGGTTAAACAGAATCGTTTTGATGATGTGGTTAACTGGACTGACAGCCTGTTGTTAGCTACTGCCTCAAAACTCCCTGCAAAATATCCTTCGATTAATACCGATTACGGTCGTGCCACATCGATTATGTGTTACGCCGTAAGGGCTCGTCTACTCACTTTTGCAGCCAGCGATTTGGTAAATGGTAATGCTGATCTGGCCGACTTCAAGAATTGTGATGGGACGCCTGTATTCAATGCTACCAAAGATATGAATAAATGGCAAAAAGCTGCTGATGCCTGTAAATTGTTGATTGATGAAGCCGATAAAGCCGGTCATAAAATTTACAAAGAATATCTGTCCGATGGAACAACGATCGACCCGTTTATGTCTTATCAAAATGTGACACTGAAACGTTTCGATGAAGGCAATACCGAGATACTTATGGACAGACCGTATTCCGGAGGTTATGGCGGATACGACAACAACTGCTTCCCGAGAGGTGTAGGTGGCATCGGAGCTATCGCTGTTTCGCAAACATTGGTTGATGCATTTTTTATGAAAGATGGAACCCGACCTATTATCGGATACACGGTTGATGCTGGTACGCCAATTATTAATCCGGCTACCACACTTTATGCCGAAAAAGGATTCTCAACAACCGACGAAACCCGCAAAACAAAATGGCGCGAAGGTAGTAGTGCTGCAAACTCTTCGTTAAACGAAAATATTGTTGTGCCAAAGGGAACATT
>JAYRXP010000517.1:0-1639 GCA_041917395.1 Paludibacter sp. | reverse complement strand
TAGGAGGTATGTAATTTGTAACTGTAGCCGGAACTCCGATACCTCCGGCACCATCCACCGGATGATACGTATAGAATTTATAAGATGATCCATCGTGTGTGCGATACCACATAGTTTCGCCAACATTTGTTTTCACAACTTCCGACCATTTCACATACGAAGGATATGGATTACCCACCAGATTGAAACCAGTTTTGGCTGTTGCAGTTGAAGTTAATCCTGAAATGGTTTTATTACCTGTGTTTAATGTACCAATAAAGTTAAAAGTAGCTTCAGCAGTTGGTTTCACAATATATCCTGTCATCACATCAAATTCATCACCTGAATTAACCGCAGTCCATGTACTTCCGTTGTTTAACGCCTCCACATATTTGTAATAAGTAGGACCAGCCGATGCTGTTGCTCCTGTTACCGGTGACGAAATATACCAATTACGCGACGAAGCTAAATATTGGCTAACACTTGTTGTCCCCTCTACATTTAAAGTCCCTGCTTTATCAACAAGAGTTCCTGTACCCGTAGCATCGCTGTTTATGTTTAGATTTCCAGTTACATTCAATGTTATCCCAGTGTTTAGTGTAAGTTTTGCACCTGAGTTCAAAGTTATATTTGCAACATCTACATTTTGGTCAATGGTAAGTATTCCAGAATTAACAACGATATTTGATCCTAAGACTGGTACAAAACCAGATGACCAATTTGTTGAACTAGTCCAGTTTCCTATACCATTATATGTACTTGTTGAAATTTCTAAGGTAATACTCTGGGAATCCGACCAAGCTGTTTGAACAGGAGAGGTGGTTCTAATCTTTACTGAATAGGAACCGACTGTTAAACCAGTAAACGATTTTGATTTTGAAGTGAGGTTAGTATAACTAGTCGTAGTATTTGCTGCATCTGTAATAGACACTTCCCAACCATTGTCCCATCCCGATTCCCATGATAAATCAAACCCGGTTGCAGTTTTGTTAGAAACGATTAAATTTTGTGGTATGCGTGCCATATAACCCCAAGTATAATTTGTTGTAGCAGGTTCCATTAACCAACCAGTATTGTTGCCACTGACTAAATTAGCTGTATGATCTGAAGTTTGTTCCGCAAAATCATAGTTTATATATAGACCCGAAGTTGTTGGAGCTACTTTTAGTTTGTAATTTGCGGCAATTTCAGCAGCAGAACGTGCAATATTCCAAACACGAAAATCAGCCAATTTTCCTGTAAAAGGATTACCCCAAGGAGCACGGCCAACATACAATGGAATTCCGGGATAATCGCTATAAGCACCAGTAAAAGCTGTCTTTCCAACTTCAACTCCATTTGCATACACAATAATATTTGACCCATCTAACACACAGGCCAAATGTGTCCATTTACTTTTCCAACTTGTAGGATCAACCCATTGAGCTGTACCGCCAACTTGAAACTTAAACCAACCATCAAAACCCATTAGAAAGCCTTGATTACCACCCATATTTGAAGCGATAATTCCAGCGTTATTATCATAATAAACCCATGTTTCAATAGTAATTTTGCCTGTTGTAATACTTGTATAATCCGCATTCATTCCAGAATTTACTGTTCCCGGAAATGAAATGCCACCCCACTCTTGTGCTGTATCCAAAAAAATAAAATAAAATTG
>JAYRXP010000516.1:0-2038 GCA_041917395.1 Paludibacter sp. | reverse complement strand
CCGGCTTGTCTGTTCGCCAACAATGTGGATAACTATGAGTGTGTTTCTCAATTTTATACGCTAGTCCCTGCTGTTTTAACATTATACAAATTGAAACATCTAAAGTTTCACTTTCATCTGTTAAGTTGCTATCATACGCATTTTTTACATATCTGCCTGCAAAGTCTTTGTATAAGTCAACTTCGATATTATTTGTAACAAATTCGGGATCTAAGTCTTCAATTTTGAAGAATTTTCCGGTGCGGTCAACCATCGGCTGTCGATTACCGTCTTTATCAATTAACAACATCGGCGCAACGCCGTTTTGCTTAGCCACCCGGTCGTCATCTGCTCCAAATGTAGGCGCAATGTGAACGATACCTGTACCATCTTCGGTTGTTACAAAATCGCCTGTAATAACTTTAAAAGCTCCTTCGCCCGGATTTACCCAGGGGATAAGTTGTTCATAAGCAGTTCCGGCTAATTCTGACCCTTTTTTGCGGTCGATAATTTCGTATTCGTTTTTGCCCATAACAGCACCAAGTAAATTCTCTGCCAGAATCAGGTTGCAGATTTCTTTGGTGTATGGGTTTTGTGTTTTTACTTTTACATAATCGATATTTGGCCCAACACAAAGTGCCGTATTCGATGGCAAAGTCCACGGAGTGGTTGTCCAGGCAAGGAAATAGGTGTTTTCTTCGTTTTTCAGTTTAAATTGCGCCACGCAGGTTGTGTCTTTCACATCGCGGTAACAACCCGGTTGGTTGAGTTCGTGTGTGGAAAGTCCGGTGCCGGCAGCAGGCGAAAACGGTTGGATAGTATAGCCTTTATAAAGTAAATTTTTGTTGTAAAGCTGTTTGAGCAGCCACCAAAGCGTTTCTATGTACCGATTGTCGTACGTAATATACGGGTCGTTCATATCCACCCAATAACCCATTTTAGTAGTCAGGTCTTCCCATTCTTTGGTGTATTTCATTACATCGCGCCGACAAGCAGCGTTGTATTCGTCCACGCTGATTTTGGTACCAATGTCCTCTTTCGTAATGCCCAATGCTTTTTCCACACCCAATTCTACCGGAAGTCCGTGGGTATCCCAGCCGGCCTTACGCTTTACCTGATAGCCCTGCATGGTTTTGTAACGACAGAATATATCCTTGATAGCGCGCGCCATAACGTGATGAATTCCCGGCATACCATTGGCGGAAGGTGGTCCTTCATAAAAAACAAATGAAGGTTTTCCCTCACGGGTTTCGACACTTTTGTGGAAAATATCGAGTTCTTTCCAACGATTCAACATGTTTTTGTTTACATCGGACAGATTCAGACCGGAATATTCTTTAAATTTAGTCATATACGAATTTGCGAATTAAATCGGATTTTGTGAATTTCTTTTAATTGGAAAATAAGTTGCTCAAAAAGCAATCAACCAATTAATTAATCAATCAATTAACTATTAACGAATTCAGGGGCGCAAAATTACAAAAAAAACACGAAGAATAAAACTGGTTTTGATAAATTTAAAGCCAAAAAAAGAGTTGCACAATCAATATGCAACTCTTTCATGTAAAAACCAGTAAATATCGGTTTTTAGTTTACTTTGCCGGTTCAATTCCAAAAGTAAATCCACCTTTTACACGTTCAATCAATTCGGGTAGAATATCGGCATATTCGCCAACAATACCAAAATCGGCAAAATGGAAAATGGATGCTTTCGGGTTATGGTCGATAGCAATGATTTTTTCGGCTTCTTTCATACCGGCTATGTGTTGTATAGCACCTGAAATTCCCACCGAAACATATACTTTCGGACGTACAGTTTTACCTGTTTGGCCTACCTGACGGGCATATTCCGAGAATCCTTCGTCCACTACCACGCGGCTACAAGCCCATTCGGCTTTTACGCCTTTTTCCTTCAATGCTTCGGCTAATTTTTTAATCAGCTCCAGTCCGTCACCAGTAGTTCCGCGTCCCCCGGCAATGATCACATCGGCATCGAACAGGTTAACCGAACTTCCTTCTCCGCGAACCGTTTGCAGAATTTCAACCTTGAATTCCTCTT
>JAYRXP010000515.1:0-2837 GCA_041917395.1 Paludibacter sp. | reverse complement strand
TACAATTATCAATGGCGATAAATTGCACATTAAAACACGGTTCGTTATCTACAATAGCTATCCATTTTGCACCATTCGTTTCATCAATATAAGCTGGGTTGCTTGCTGGTGAGGGATCATCACATAAGCCGAATAGCTTTTTATTCGATTGATTTAAACAACGTGCTTCAAAAAACCGTACACTCATAAACCTTGCTGAATTTCTAATAGTTGTGCAAATAGTTCATTCGTTTCACCCAGACTGTCATTCAGGTAGTTTTCGTCGGAAGGTAGGCCATTGTAGCTTTCCAACCGAGTAATGGTTCCTGTTGCTTCATCCATCTGATAGATAATTAAATCATCCGGATTTACAGTAGATGCAATGGGAACTATGGCTGCTACTTTTTCGATGGCTGCGCTATCAGATAATGCTTGTTTTACATTATAAGCTTTTACTGCCAACGTTAGGTAATTGATAAAGTAAGGACTATGAGTAGTCATAATCAATTTATTACCTTCATCTTTATTGGCATATTGCACTAAACTGAACAATACTTCTTTTTGCGATTTCGGAAACAGATTCAATTCGGGTTCTTCTACAATATTGATAAAACAAACCGGTTTACGGCGAGCACTTAATTGACGAAGTAAAGCCTGCCGCACATCAGGAGTTAAGGATTTGTCTGTTAATATTTCCATTACTTCTTTTTCCAATTTTCGCTCCTCTTCAAGTGAATTTTCTTTTTTAGATACATCTTCTTCAGAATGCAACTCTTCTGTTAAGTATTTAGAAGTAAGAAACAACGGAATTGTAGATTGAAATCCACTTGAAGCTTCTGAGAGTCTCAATTTAAAGCCTTTACTAGTATCAATAATATGGGCTATTTTATTTAATTTGTCATATACAAAGCGAGTCCCATTTATTGGCAATTCCAGTCCATTTGAGAATTTATTTTTTGCAGCATCAAACTCGTCATTGAAGGTATAAAGTGTTGCTGGAAGATTCTTTAGTTTATCAGGCCTGTCAACCACACTAAGAAAATTACGTTCAGCAGGAACATACATGATTTTAGGTAATTGATATTGGTTTTGGTCTTTTTTAGACACAAGAAATAATCCTTTTTTATATTTGAATTCAAGAGAATCTCCCTGATAATATATTTCAGAATCAGGCTTTAAATAATTCTCCAGTTTTTGATAGGAAAGAAACTTTCGAAATTGATTTTTGCTGCTAATATTTTGAGACAATAGTATTCCTTTTACAATAGCCTTCTCAAGCCATGTAAGCGTAGAAATCAACTTGGCAACCGTACTTTTGCCGCTTCCCTGATTCCCAATAAAAAGCGTAACTTTTTTGATTTCTATCCAACCATCGTTTTCGGTACATCCTACTTTGATTGGTCCGAAGTTTTCTATTTTTATCCTGCTCATAATGAGTATATTTTTTTACAAAAGTAGCAATTTGTTTATTATGTTATTTAAAACCTACAAATTTCGTAATTTCATCCGTTTATCATTCTTATTTGTACGCCGTATATTGCAATATATCAGTACACTAAGTGTGTTTTTTAAATAAGGAGGTTTCTGTCTGCTTATTTTTACAACCCGATTTTTTGTCGGCGTTCCTGCAGGGTATTGTGTCCTACTATATAAGCATATACTGCCGTAGGAATAAACTGAAGGGCTACTTTTTCCAACTGTTTTTTTCCTTTTTTCTCAATGCTGGTAACAATAGCCTGTCCGATTCGGTTATTCTCCATAAAATTGAGCAGCGACTGTAACTCACCGGTATGCTCGTAGTAACGGTCGCTCCATTTTACTTCCACCGCCCACATGGGTTTTTGATTGATGGAGCTAAGTCCTACAATATCTACCTCGCCGCTATTACGTCCTTCTTTCCAGTTAGCGTAACTGATATTAGCAGTTGACCGTTGTATCCATTGTGCAAAAATGGTGGTTTCTACCATATCGCCCATTTTCTCGTCCATAGGCTGTATGGGCTGAAACAGCGCACAGCGCAATGAAGGATTGGTCAGATAGATTTTAAATGCCGTAGCCCGTTGAAATTTTTTGGCATTGATATCCGTTTTATGCACAATTCGAATCAGAAAGGCTGCTTGCAGATATTCAATGTATTTACGCAGCGTGTCTTTTTTTACGCCCGACATTTTAGACAGATTATCGTACGAAAACTCACTGCCTGAATGATATGCTATTACCGTAAAGAGCGAATTCAACTCCTGCACATCGGTAATACCATAAAGGCTTGGCAAGTCGCGCAACAGTACCTTATCCACAATATCGCTGCGTATAAACTGTCCGGGATTAGCCTGTATTTTTTCGGAGAAAACCACCTCGGGATACCCGCCAAAATTAATGTATTGTATAAAATGTTCGTTCAGCGTACGAATGTCAATGGTATCGAAACTTTCCAGCTCTTCGCCCATCCAATTGATTGTGGTGGGAATCATCAATCCATTCAGATTCTTTAAATGTATGTACTCGTTGAATGTGAGTGGAGGCAAATTGAAATCGGTAAATCGTCCGGCGCCGCTTTCCTGACTTTTCTTTTTGAGAGCCGCTGCTGCCGAACCCGAAGCCACAAATTTGGAGTAGAGAAAAGTGTCAATCACCGATTTCAGGTGTATTTCCCAATCTTTCAGGTATTGTATTTCATCGTAGAACACAAAAAAACCTTTCAGTTCATCGGCTTTCCCTACTGCCTGACGTGCCAATGTAAACAATTCTTCTAACGAAATGCGGTTGTAAATGGGTGTTTCAATAGAGATAAATATAATCTTTTGTGGATCAACACCATTCTCTATCAGCTTTTGTATGGTGTGATACAGCATTACCGT
>JAYRXP010000514.1:0-3738 GCA_041917395.1 Paludibacter sp. | reverse complement strand
TCGTACGACAATGTGTAGCTCGTTTTTTCGGCTACCGAAACAGCTATAACCAGCTTACCATCAGGCGATTTCAACTGATAGCTTTTTTCAGCAAAAATTGATATCACATTCAGTGTCAAAAACAGGATTAAAAGAGTTCGTTTCATTATTTTATACGCATTTTATCATAATTCTTCCGGCAGAAAACGCTTAATTTAGAATTTGGTATTTGTACAATACAAAATCATTCTCATTCGGTATTTTAAATCTAATGTTGCCATTTTGGTCAACTGATCTGATCATTGATTTTCCATTATCAGTGACAGGTGTGCATTTAAGCTTTGTTTTTGCACTAAGCCACGTTTTTACAGCAGCTTCATTATCAGGATTTAGCTCTCTGAAAATCAGGAAATATCCTGTTTTTCCATTCATAGACTGAAAACCTGTCCATGATTTTCCGGAAGGTTCATCGCCAATTGGTAATATTGTTCCTGAATGAAAATCGTGCTGAATAGTTTTATATTTCGAAATCAGATTTTTCAGGTCTAATGCTTCTTCGGGCAAACTGCTGGCTTCGAACCAGGCAAGCGGTTGAGCTGCCATCGAAATTGCAAACAGATATTCGAACGAGTAGTTAGCAGGAGCAAACTTATCGTTACCGTACTTTCCCTCATTCCTCCATTTATTTAAAAATTCAATCTGAAGCTTTTCGGCCGGCACATATTTCGACAATTGCCACAAGTTTCTGAGTGTCCAGTATGGATAATAATTCTGCCAATCGGTATAGCGGTTTTCCAGAAAAATATTACCATATTCGTTAAACATGTGAAAACCGCCGCGCCGTCCGGCAGTAGCATCCAGATTAAATACCACTTCATGATTTGTATTTGCCAACACTTTGTCAAATAAATTCCGCAGATTGATTTCTGATTTTTTTGTTGGGATTGAAAGTCCATCAATCTTGAATGTACGGATTCCGTATTCACGATACAAATCTATCATTGCCTGCGCATCTTTTTCCCAATCGGCATAGTCGTTTTGCACACTCGGATTAAACCAAAGGCAAATTTCAACGCCCAGTTCTTTACCACGTTTTACAATTGGATGCAATCCATTCGGATATTTTATTGAGTCGGGTTTCCAGTAATCCGGATTATCCCAGATATTCCGGAAAGAACCTTTGGCAGTTGCAGAATTAGGACTTTTGCCCGTCTGCCATCCATCGTCGATCTGGAAATGGGTAATTCCTAACTCTGCCGCCTTTTCTACCTCAACTAAACTAAATTTCTCATTTATTTTCGAATCCTGGCTCCTGTCGCCCCAGGTATTCATCATAACCATTTCATCTCTGAAAGGCAATAATTTACGTATATTTTTCTGATACGAACGCAGTACACTCAGCCCGTTTAACTCGGTTCCATCGTACACACCAAGCACACACGAATAAGCTTTTGTCCAATCAGCAGTATTGACATCGTCCATCGACAGCCCTGTTCCGATCACAGCTATATGACCTGCTTCGGCTGTAAAATCGCCACCTGAATATGCCAGCTGAACACCCGAACACGGCGCTTCTTTCAAAAAGAAAAAGCCACTTTCTTTTTCCGTATTTTCAGAGAACAACAAGTTGCCACGGTATGCATTTTTGCGGTACGAAATAAAATGCCGTTCAGACACAAGATTATTATTCCAATCGGTTACATCGAAAAACTCAACTGCTTTCATCTGCCAGTGCTTTCCATCGAAATGAATCTGATCCAGTATTACTTCTGCCTGTTTTATTTTCATATCTTCGGCAAATTCAATATTTTTCATATCGGCCACGTTCGAAAGTTTGGCTGTCGATATATTTTCGATAGCACCTTTCAAATAAGTGTCGCAAGCAATAGCAGCACTATTATCGTAGATACGATATACTCTTTTCACCTCTAAATTGCCCTGCGTAAATAATATTGTTGCCTCAAGGCAAGCAGGCTGAACAACATTTTCGGCTATTTTTCGGGAACTGAATATGGCATTTTCGGTTCTTGCGTTAGTTTTGATTATAAATAAATCCGGAACTTTTGCTACATTTTTCCAGGAGATATTTTGTGTTTTATTTTTAAGTTTCAGCGTAATCACATTTCCATTGTTCCACAAAAAAACCCGCTCAATCAGCCCGTTGCCGATTGTGAGTGTATCGTTTTTCAGATTACAATAGCTGCTTTCGAGCGAATGAGCCCGAAATACAATTAGTTGCAAAACAATGGTTAATATTATAAGCCGCTTCATATTCAAATTTCTGTATTTTTTCCTCAAAAAATCAATTTGTAACCCGCGGAGCAATTAGCGGCTCCTGTTGATTAAACTTTTGATTATCGGGAATACCCTCTTTTTTCCCAACCCCCTCTTCCATAAACACTTTCAGCTCATCCAGATACGATTGATAAATTTGCCGCGGAATCGCGTTGTGTTTTTTACAAAGCGAAGCTGCAATTCCGACCACTTCGCCCATCATTCCGGTAGTTCTCATCACTCTGACCGTTCCCAAAGCAACATGTGTAACACTAATATTCCGGCCGGCCATAAACAAATTTTCTACATTGCGGGAATACAGACACCTGTATGGAGCCGAGTAAGGATAAATGCGAATGTGTTTGGTTTGCGCTTTAAACTCAGCTCCCGGAAATTTTTTCGAATTTACGGTATCGGGCGTGTGTAAGTCGATACTCCAGGTGGTTGTGAATGACCCATCCTCGTGAAAAACATTTTTGTCAATATCGTCTTGTTTCAGAATATAATCTCCTAATAATCTGCGCGATTCACGTTTTCCGGCAATATAGGCCACCCAGCCAAGTTCACGGTTTTTGAACTTCTGATTGTCCTTTAACCCGTTTTTCAGAAAACTCCAGTTCGAAAAAACAACCATCATTCCGTAATCGCGAATGCGTTCAATATCTTTTACCTGATCAAGGTTCATTCCCGTCTCCCATTTCCACTCACCCATAGTGGTTTTTTCACAGTTATCATTATTAAAATTTAAACCATAATTAAACTCCGGAAAAACCACCTCTTTGTCTTTGTTTGTGGAATACCACTGTACCGAAGCACCCATAGTCATTTTATCGGCCACATCGGGAGCTAAATCTTCTCCAAATTCGCTTTTACTCTCGCGACCCATCCGGTAATCGGCTCCGGCCAAAAAACCAATTGTGCCATCACCCGTACAATCCGAAAAAACAGGTGCTGAAATATTGAGTTCTTCACTGGTTTCCAAATTTCGCACTGTAACAGACTCAATTCTATTTCCTGCCTTTTTAACCGCAACTGCCTGACAATTGGCCAATAAAGTCACGTTTGCTTCTTTCAATATAAATTCTTCTTTTTTACTATCTTCATAAACGTCGGCTGGTTTGGCATTGCCTTCGCGTGTATGTCCAAATTCACGAATTACTCTTCCCAAACCTTTGTATCGGCCAACTTCTATTGAACCTCCAAGGTGAACTCTGACATCGGAACTGTTATTTCCTCCAAGTACAGGACGGTTATGAATTAAAACTACCTTGCACCCCAAACGGGCAGCTGCAACGGCCGCACACATACCTGCAACACCTCCACCAACAACCACAAAATCATACGATTGCGTTTTTTGCGGCTCAAGTGGTAGTTTCAGCATTTTTTTTCGGAAAACAGCTAGTTTTTCCGGATCAGAAGGTGGAACACTTTGCTTGTCTGAAGTGAAATAAATGGCGTCGCACCGACCATCAAATCCCGTAAGGT
>JAYRXP010000513.1:0-3783 GCA_041917395.1 Paludibacter sp. | reverse complement strand
CCAACCCCTATGGCAGGCAAAAGTAACAGGTTAAAACCAAGCGTTTTGAGGGTTATGTTGTGCCAGCCCCATATTTGTAATGGTAATTTTGACAGGTTTATGATAAAGAAAAACCATGCAGCTGTACCAATATATTCTTTTTTGGGGAGATTTTTCGACAGTAAATACACACTCATAATGGGACCGGCAGCATTGCCAATCATGGTCGAAAAACCTCCGGCTATTCCGAATGGAATTGCAACAGAAGTTTTGTGTGGCACTATGTCGGTTGTCTTTTTTTTACGAAACTCAACCCAAATCATTACCACTGAACTTAGTATAACGAGTATTCCTATCAGTTGCCTGAATTGCTGTGACGATATGTTTTTTCCCACCAGCAGGCCAATCAATATCCCTGCAAATGCCCACGGTAAAATACCCGAAACGGTTTTCCAGTGTGTGCTGCGATGGTAATAAATCACTCCGAATATGTCTGCCATTATAAGCATGGGCAAAACCAGTCCTGAAGATGGCATTCCTCCGAAAATAAACGCCATTATGGGCACCACCAGCGTTCCCAATCCATTTACACCTGTTTTTGACATGCCAATCATAATAGCCGAAAGGATGGCTAACAACCACATGCTCAAACTCAACTCCATTTTATGATTATTTTTTTTGCGATGCAAAGATAACAAATGTGTGTACAATCCGGTGTCATTTACGGGCTTTTACTGAAATTTAAAACCATTTCACTGAATTCGTTTGCCGAAAAATGGACCTCACTTTACATTTGCGTCAAATTAATTATCGACTGATTATGAAGAACAATTACTTTTTCCTTTTTAGTTATTCAATTTAAAAAACAATTTAAAAATTCAACAGTATGAAAAAGCAATTTTTTTTAGCAATGGCATTTGCCGCAATTACGGTTTCATGTACAACAAACGATGAAAACTCCGGATTGGAAGCGCTGACTTCGGATGCTTCAGGTGCAATCACTTCGTATGTAGCCAACAATTTTCCCGATACTAAAATTGTTTCGTCGGTTGCAGGTCAGGGTGTGGTAACAACAGAACTTAACACGGGCGAAGAACTGGTATTTACCACTTCGGGTGCCTTTAAAGCTTATTCGAACCATGCTGCGGATGGTTTACCAGCCGACAGCCTCGGTATCCCATGCGACTCACTTCGCAACGACAGTATTCGTCCTGACCACTGTGGTGGAGGTCGTCCCGGCGAAGGACATCCCGGTAAAGGTGGAAGAGATGGTAAAGGTGGAAAACATGGCGATCAGCCCGGAGGAAAACACGGAAATGACAGTATAAACGGAGGTCGCCACGGCCATGACCGTCATTTTAAAAATGAAATTGCCATCGATTCGTTAGCTGCCGACATCAACAGCTACATTTCCACAAATTACGCCGGTTATGTTGTTTTACATGCTCAGACTGACACCATTTGCGAAGGTCCGGTAACGGAAGTAATGGTGGTTTTAGCCGCAGCTCAGCCCGTAAAACTTGTATTCGATCCTTCCGGAGTATTTTTGTTCAAAGGCGAGCGTTTCGATTATGCGAATGTTCCTGCAGAGGTTTCGGCAGCTATTACTTCAGGTTACAGCACATTTGTACCCATGAAAAAGTGTGAAAAATATACCCTGGCCGACAGTTCTGTGAAGTACAAAATTCATTTGAGAAATCAGGATGTGCGTAAGGCCGTAACAGTAAATGCAGATGGCTCTATAAGCTGCGAAAAGTAATAAAAACCTGACTATTTAAATTAAAAGAAAGCCGCAAAACAGATTTGTTTTGCGGCTTGTGTTTTTACAGGTCGAATCCGATATCGCTTCGGAAGTATTTTTTATCGTAATCAATTATCCGGGCATTTTTAAACGATTGAGCAAGTGCTTCGTCCTTGGTTTTGCCATACGAACTGACAGCCAGCACGCGTCCTCCATTGGTAAGTATTTTTCCATCTTTGGTTATCGTGCCAGCATGGAAAACAATGCTGTTTTCAACTTTATCCAAACCAGAAATTTCTTTTCCCTTCTCAAAGCCTTCGGGGTATCCTCCCGAAACCAGCATTACCGTGACAGCACTTCGCTCATCGAACTCCACCACGCGCTCGTTCAGATTTTTTTGTGCAACGCCTTCGAGCAAGTCTACTAAGTCCGATTTCAAACGCAGCATGACAACCTCAGTTTCCGGGTCGCCCATTCGGGCATTATATTCGATGGTATAAGGTTCGCCGTTTACTTTAATAAGTCCAAAGAAAATAAAACCGGTATAGTTTATGCCTTCGCTATAAAGTCCTTCGACAGTCGGGCGTATAATGCGGTCTTCTACTTTTTTCATAAACTCAGCATTAGCAAACGGAACCGGCGAAACAGCACCCATGCCGCCGGTATTCAGACCCTTATCGCCTTCGCCAATGCGTTTGTAATCTTTTGCTTCGGGAAGTATTTTGTAGTTTTTTCCGTCGGTAATTACAAAAACCGAACATTCGATACCCGATAAAAATTCTTCGATAACAACTGTTTTGCTGGCTGCGCCAAATTTTCCATCGAGCATAGCCTTTAGTTCGGCAATCGTTTCGTCAGGATCATTCAAAATCAGCACTCCTTTTCCGGCTGCCAGACCGTCAGCTTTCAGTACATAAGGCGCCTGAAGCTTTTTCAGGAATGAAATACCTTCCTCAATGTTTTCGGCTGTTACGCTCAAATAACCGGCTGTAGGTATATTGTGACGGAACATAAACTGCTTGGAAAAATCCTTGCTTCCCTCGAGTTGAGCGCCGATTTTATCAGGTCCCACAACCGGAATATTCTTGAGCAATTCGTCGGCAGCAAAATAATCGACAACACCTTTCACCAACGGATCTTCCGGGCCAACAAGTACAAGGTCGATGTTATTTTCAATAACTACCTGCTTCAAAGCCGGAAAATTGTCGGCAGCAACAGGTATATTGGTGCCAACCTGAGCAGTTCCGGGATTACCGGGTGCGATAAAAAGTTGTGTGAGTTTCGGACTTTGAGCTATTTTCCAGGCTAATGCATGTTCGCGGCCACCCGAACCAAGGAGAAGAATTTTCATACTTTATTACTAATGATTTACGGGATGCAAAAGTAATGAAAATATGGCAATGTGGCAATAATTTAATGTGTTGGCAGGTGTCTGCGGGAATGTACATAAGGCTGTTGGGGTGTTATTTTGCCTGAGTTTAGAAAAAATGGTTTGAAACGTAACCCCTATAAAAGACGAATGGTAGCTTAGTCTCCCGACTATCTACCAATCTTTTTGTTAACCTTAAATCTAATACTATGAAAAAATCACGATGCAAAGATACGGCAGTTTTTTATATCGTGCAATAGTTTTGGTCAAAAAAACGTCAAAAAATGTGTTTTATAACATGTTTTAATACTTTTCGTATCGAAATTCATAGTTGTTACTTCAAAAAATGCCGATTTTAACAATAGTTAAATGGGATTTCTCTTGTTATATGCAGTTACTTTGTTATTTCTTCCATCACTTTAGTAGTTTGTAAACCGCTGATGCCTGTACTTGGAGACTTGCCTTCACCACGTAATTCATTAACAATAGCTTTTACAAGATGCTGTTGAATCGGTTGTTCGTGCAGATGGTTTAAAGTTTGTTCGCCTGTAACAGAGCTTTTTACGTGAATCGTCATCGGGTCGCCAAAGCAGTTGAACGACAGTTCGCCCTCAGAGCCAATAATGCGGATACTGTCTTTATATGAACTTTTGTCGGCAGTGAAACACCACAGACCGGAGCCTACAACGCCACT
>JAYRXP010000512.1:0-6685 GCA_041917395.1 Paludibacter sp. | reverse complement strand
TGAATTAAGCCCGAGCAGTGCATCAGTTGGCAGTCGTGAAATTGGGAACAGAATAAATAATGACCTTGAAATTAACCCGGTAGGCTCCGGAGGCATTCTGGTATCCTGCGACAAAATATCTATAGACAACCTGAATGGGACAAGAAGTCTTAAGGTTTATGGAAGTAACACACTGACAATAAATGGAATAATTTACGAGAAAAACGGAACAGGCAGCACATTTCAATTATTACAAAGTGCAACTGTAGAATTAAAAGGGAATTCCACTTTTACAGGATTGACAACTATATCAGGTGGAACTTTAAAACTGAACGCTTCTGGTGGTGCATTAAATTCAGGAAATGCAGTAACAATTTCGGGCGGGACCCTCGAAATTGCTCAAAACCAAACAATTGGGAACCTAACAATGTCATCTGGCACATTAAAAGTTAATGTTGGTCAGACATTGACTATCACCGGAACTTACAATGTCACTGGAGGAACAATTAATAATCAGGGAACAATTGTTTTACAGGGTGCGACAGCACAAGCATTTCCGGGAACTTCAACCACCATAAATAATGGTACTGTAAATCAAATGAACAACCTAACAATAAATAATGCTGTTGGTGTTTCTGTTGACAAATCATTTACAGCTGCAACTGTCGTGGTAAATCCCGGCTCAAAAATTAATATTAATTCAGCTATCACACTAACAGCAACTAACTTCACTCTCCAAAGCAATGCTGGTGGAATTACAGCCACCCTATTAAACAATGGCACACTAACAGCTACCACCACCAACGTTGAACAATATTTAGGTTCTGCCAGAAACTGGTATATTTCGAGTCCGCTTTCGGCTGTAAATTCACCCGCGACAAATGTTGCGCGCTATTACGAGTATATTGAACCCGGAAATAATGCCGATTTATCCGTTACAGGATCTACGGTTTACTGGAAAGGCTACAATACCGGACATGCCATGAGTGTGGGGAAAGGCTACATTGCTCAGGTAACAGGAGCAACGACTTTCACATTTACAACCAACTCTGGTAGTTTGAATAACGGCGACGTTACCACACCGACGCTTACAAGAACAAATACAGCAAACAAACCCGGATTCAATTTGATTGGAAATCCTTACCCATCTTATTTAGATATTAACAGTTTTGCCACAAGTCCGCTTATCGAAGCAACATATTGGATACGAAGCAACAACAGCGGTTATGTTTTCGACACATATAATATCCCGAGTGCGCTGAGCACGGGACTAAGTGGCAAAAAAGTAAGTCGTTATCTTCCACCAATGCAGGCATTTTGGGTAAAACTGAAATCGAACCAAACTTCGGGTACACTCACGTTTACAAATGCAATGCGGGCACATGCCGACGACACAGGAAACTCATTCAGAGCTCCGGCTTTGTCGACAAACAAGATAGTACGCCTCGAAGTAAAATCGAACAACAATGTAGATGAAGCATTGATTTATTTTAACGAAAATGCAGCCAACAATCTGGATGCTTACGACTCTCAAAAATGGTTTAACAATGTTGATTCTGTACCCGAAATTTACACCGTTGCCGACGAAGAAAATCTTGCAATAAATGGTTTTAATTCAATTCAGTTAAATTCCGAAATCCCACTTGGATTCCGCACGGGACTTACTGATTTACAACACAATTACAAATTAAAAGCTTCGCAATTGCAAAACATTGAGAATGATGTGGAATTAGTTTTAATTGACAAAGACAGTGCTGGCGAAACCATTTTAAACGAAGGCTCGGAATACACATTTACTTCGGCTGCCACTAACTCGACAAACCGTTTTAGTCTGGTATTCAGAGCTAAAGGAACAACTACCGGAAATTGTTGCTATTCAGTAACAAACAACATCTTTAAAGTTAATATTAACAAAAATAACCAAATAACCGTATCATATAATGGCGAATTGGATAAAAACGCATATATTAGCGTTTTAAATAGTATTGGTCAACAAGTTCTGCACCAATCTGTTCTACATTCGGCTACTACTTTAGCTCCTTCATTTAAGTGTGGTGTTTACATCGTAAATTTAATTTCGCAAGGTAAAACTTACCGTGTAAAAGTCACGATTTAATTGTAATTTTCTCAAAATAAACATATTATGAACAAAAACACACAAAAGAAGGAGAAAAGAAAATACGAAATTCCGGCTTGTGAACGAATTAAGTTAGATAATGAAATTGCGTTGGTTTTAGCCTCAAATCCTCCGGCGTATAATAATGAGTCGTCATTCATTCCAGAACAGCAGCCGCAAAATGACATTTTCAAAACAATGAATGCATAAAACAAAAAATCCCCGAAATTCGGGGATTTTTTGTTTTACATAAGCTCTATTCGGATTTTATGCTTATTTTTGTACACGGAGTTTTAAAAAATCAACAAAAAATACTGAATTCAATACCATGGATATCCAAACACTCAGCCGTATTAAATCAAAATTTGTAGCCCGTCAGGTTGCCGACGAATTAGTAATCGTGCCTTTAAGTGGCAATGTAGCTCAAATGAACGAGCTTTTTACACTTAACGAAACCGGCAAGTTTATTTGGGAAAATGCCACAGAATCAAACACAACAGAAAGTCTGACGGCACTAATGACAGATGCTTTCGACATCGACAACCAAACTGCAAAGCGGGACATAGAATCTTTTCTGACCCAAATGGATATCCTGACAAAATATAATAACTAACAATGAATCAGTTCGGTTTTGAATTTAATATCTCGATTGCTGAAATTATTTTGCATGTTTTTTCGAAAAAAGCAATCGAACTGGAAGCCGGATATGTTCCATTTCTGGTTGAAAACACAACTAAAGCAGATATTGAGGTTGAATGTTTCGAGGGTTTACCCAATATCCAGTCCGAAACTTTGAAAATCTTATTCGAAGCGAAAAACGAAATACAACGTTTTTATTCCATTTTCGAGGTCGCTGAAGGTTACTGTTTTATACTTTACGACCAACAAACGAAAGACGATATTCAGCAAATCGCCTATCTGAATCACACGTTCAACTATTGGAAAATCTATAGCAGGACAGGATTGGCTCTGAAATATCCAATGGGGCCGATTATCATGCATTACCTCACACTGTATACCGACGCAGTACTGATGCATGCCTCGTGTGCTTTCGATGGTTTAAAGGGACGAATGTTCAGCGGGTTTTCGGGAGCAGGAAAAAGCACCATGTCGAAAATATGGGCTGATGCCGGTTCGCAGATTATTAACGACGACCGCCTCGTTATCCGAAAACTGAACAACAAATTCTACGTGTATAATACGCCCATGTTTTATACCGACATTTCAAAAAAAGCACCGCTAAGTGTTATTTACCTGATCAGACACCTGCCCGAAAACAAAGCAAACCGGCTATCGGGAGCGCTTGCTGTGTCGAAAGTTATGGCTTTCTGCATACAAAATAATTTTGATAAATCGTTCATTAACAAAAGATTGAAGTTTTTTGCTGAACTTTGCTCGCTCACACCTGTTTATGAACTTGGATTTGTACCCGACAAAAGTGTGGTAACATACATCACTCAAAATGAAAAACAAGGACAATAACGCACATTTGTACGATTTTGTAGAAGCTTTGCTTGACGATGAACTGACGCTTGAAATTAAGACACAGGGATTCAGCATGTTTCCCGTATTGAAAAATGGTGATACGGCTCAGGTAGAGAAATGCACTTCGAAAGACATAAAGCGTGGCGACATTCTTGTTTTCAGACACAACGGAAAATTTATTGCTCACAGGCTCCACAAAGTCAAAACTGAAAACGGGCAAATCAGGTTTTTGGCAAAAGGTGACAACAATGGTCATTACGACCCGCTTTTCAAAGAAAACGAGTTGGTAGGAAAAGTGCGTTTAATAAAACAAGGCGGAAAAGAAAAAAGAACCGACAATTTACAGGGATTATTACAAAAAAACCTGGCAACAGGCTTCCCGAAATTTTCTACCAAACTGAATAACAAACTATTACATATCTCGAACCGGATTGATGGGTTAAAAAATTACCTTCGAAAGTTACAATCAAACTACCAATTGGCAGCAAAAGATTCTGGCAAAGAAATTTTTCAGAATGCAGTTATCGCTTTGTTGCAGGGAATTTTGCCTTTTGTACTGATTATTTGTATCAAGTCACTTATCGACTACCTTACTCAAACCACGACAAATTCAGGCAGCGATATTTGGCTTTTTTACGGATTACTTGTCTTAACAGCACTGGTTTTTCTGGCAAATGGGATCAGCACCGAATTACGGAGTTTTTTTGGCGAAAAACTTTCTCAGTCAATCGTTAAGCGCATGTACGCCAGTGTACAGCAAAAACACCTTTCACTTCAACTATCACATCTCGAGAACCCAAAAGAATTAGATAAAATTCATCGCGCTGTACAGGAAGCTACATTTCGTCCCGTGAAATTTATCAACGAAATTTTAACTCTCTTAAAATCAATTGCTTCAGCACTATTTTTAGCAGGTTTATTTCTCACCATCAAATGGTATCTGGCGGTAATGCTCATCGTATCTGTCATTCCCGGAGTCCTGATTCGCTTTCGTTTTGCCCGGCTGTTTCACAAATTAAAAGACAGCCAGAGCACTGCCGAACGGGAAATGTATTATCACAACCGTGTTTTAACTGGCTTTCCGTTCGCAAAAGAGTTGAAGCTGTTTCATTTCAGTTCTTTTTTTGCCGATCGGTTCAAAAACCTTCAAAAAAGATTGTTTTCAGAACGCATTCAGCTCCGAAAATCAGAAGTAAGCTGGAATGTAGCCTCGCATGTGTTCACGGTGTTGCTAATTTTTGTTTCCCTGGCCTACGTTTCGTACCTTAAAATTCAGGGCGAAATCACAATTGGAGCTGTGGTGTTGTTCTTTTTTGCATTCCAGCGCGGCTACAGTGTACTGAGCGAACTCTTTAAATCAGGCACACAACTCCTGGAAGACACAAGTTACCTCGACGATGTAAACCGTTTTTTTGAAATAAACGATTTACAAATTCATCACAAAGGCAGAATGGAACTCAAAACAGCTATTCGGGTCGAAAATATCAGTTTTAGTTACGAAACCAGTAAACGCGAAGCATTGCGGAACATAAACCTGACAATTCCTGCCGGTAAAACCATAGCCATAGTTGGTGCAAATGGTTCAGGCAAGTCAACCTTTATCAAACTTTTATGTGGATTTTATCAGCCTACAAAAGGTGCCATTTTTTACGACAATGCAAGTACAAATGATTTGGGGCAACAGGCCATTTCGAAAAACATGGCCGCTGTTTTTCAGGATTTTGCGCTATATAATGTAAGTGCCCTGCAAAACATTGCACTGGGAAACATTGACGTAAAACCCGACACCGAAAAAATTACAGAAGCAGCAAAAGCAGCCGGAATACACGAAGTACTCGAAAATTTACCAAAGGGATATCACACTATTTTGGGTAATACATTTTACGGAGGTGAGGAACTAAGCATGGGTCAATGGCAGAAGCTGGCGGTAGCACGCGCCTTTTACCGCAATGCCGATTTATTGATTATGGATGAACCTTCGAGCGCATTGGATGTTTATTCAGAAACGCAAATTATGGAATCGCTCCGCAAAATGGCAGAAGACAAAACTGCCATCATTATAAGTCACCGACTCACATCGGTACAATGGGCCGACGAAATTTATTTATTCGACAAAGGTGAAATAATTGAACATGGCTCTCATACACACTTACTTTCACTAAAAGGTAACTATTACAATTTATATCAGGCAACAAAAAAACACTAAATTTCTCATTTTCATAATTTCAAAAAACATGACTTTTCTATCCATCTTACTTTCTTCAATATTATTCGCACCAAACGACTCAGTAGCAAAACAAACCGACAGCATTCAACTCAAAGAAATAAAGGAAGTTACTGTTTACAGCATAACATCGAATAAAATTGGTCTTCCGTACGTCGTAGTCGACAAAAAAGAACTTGAAAAAAAGGATTTCAGGACACCTGCCGATGCGCTGCAAACACAAACCGGAATTGCACTTTCGCGCGATGGAAGCTGGGGCACTTCGGTAAATGTGCGTGGCATGGGAGAACAACGATTAATGCTACTGGTGGATGGCGACCGGTTACAATCGGCTACAGATGTGGCAGGAGTTTTATCGACTGTGTCGTTGCCTGATTTGCAGAAAATTGAAATAATTAAGGGAGCTGGTTCTGTGCTTTTCGGGTCGGGAGCAATGGGAGGTGTAGTCAATTTCGTTTCCGAGCGTCCGGCTTTTTCCGAAATTCTGAAAGTAAACGGGAATTTTCAGACAGGGTTCAGTACCGTAAATAATTTAAGCGCAAGTTCTGCAAAAGTTAATTTCACAAATAACAATTGGTATGTAAGCGCCACCGGAAGCTACCGAAAGGCAGAAAACACGTTGACCCCTAAAGGCAAATTGCCAAACAGCCAGTTCAACGATGCTTCGTGGTCGCTGAAGGGAGGCATGCGCTACGGTGACAATCAGGAACTGGTAGTGGGTTATAATGAGTTTTATGGTTGGAACATAGGAATTCCCGGAAACAGCGCATTTCCGACTGCCGCTACAGTCCGATATACTGGTATAAAACGTCGTCAACTGAGTGGCGAATATATTTTTACAGATATTTCGGACATGCTTACAAAGCTGAGCATAAAAGGAT
>JAYRXP010000511.1:0-4502 GCA_041917395.1 Paludibacter sp. | reverse complement strand
TTTACGGAAATGCCTGTTTTATAAACCTGACCGACAACGAACTAATTGACGAACTCAAAGAAGTAGGTCTCGATGGGCTTCTCGAAAGGTTTGATGGTGGGCTTCATGCCGAAATTAAAGCCACCGGCGAAGGACTAAGCCTCGGACAAAAACAAATCATTGCCTTTATGCGTGCCGTTATCCGCAGGCCCGACCTGTTGATACTCGACGAAGCCACTGCCAATATCGACACTGTAACCGAACAACTGCTCGAAGATATTCTGCGCAAACTGCCCAAATCGGCCACCCGCATAGTGATAGCGCACCGCCTGAACACGATAGAGAGCGCCGACGAAATTTACTTCGTCAACTCCGGCACCGTAACCAAAGCAGGCTCCATGCAGGATGCCGTCAATCTGCTACTGCACGGAAAAAGGGAAAGTTAATCACCGGCAGAGTCTCAAAATTCACATTACTATTTCCACTGAAACAGATGGATCTGTAGGGCTTCAGTGAGTTCCCAAGCCGTAAGGGAATTTACCGTAGAGCTCCGGTCGGTTACCGAAACTATAAGGAAAGCTCTGTAGCAGTGCGGACAGTACCTACAAACCCAAAACGAACGTAAACAAACCCGCTAAATATTTTTACTATTTCCATAAAATTATAAAATTATTGTTTATATTTGCGGGGCGCAAAAAAACAACTGCGCATATTCATAAATATAGCGGGTATGCGAACTGTTCAAATACCAATAAATGGGAAATATGCGAACTTCTGAGGTTATAAAGATTATGAGTTCGCATATATTTGTGTTAGGCGGCATAGTGAGAAAATACAGACTAACAGCTAAAATGAAAACATGTATGAAAATATCATCTATAATTCTCATAGTTTTACTCATAACGATTTCTGTTAAATCTCAAAATGGTTATCAAACTGTTTACTCAAACAGAACAGCATATTTTCAGGGAGAGTATAATTTAGTTGAAACTCTTAAAATTGATTCATGTAAATTTATAAACGATTCCATTTTATTCCCTTCCAGAACTTTACAATTAATAGGAGATGAATGTTATGATCCTTTTGGAGGCGGTTGGGCGGGAAAAAAAATTATTATAAATAACGTATGGAACTATTTTTTCAACGATGAAAACGATACCATTAAAATAAAAACAAATGCAGTATTAAATGAAACATGGAATTTGTTTCTAAAACCTGATATTATAATTACTGCAACAGTAACCAATTTGGATACAATTACTGTTTTGGGAGTTATAGATTCTGTTAAAACTATCACTTTACATGTTTACGACAATACAATGAAACCCCAACCACATAAACTTGAAGGAACTACAATAGCAATCAGTAAACATTTTGGTCTGACAAAAACATTAAATTTTACATATTTTCCTACCGTCAAATTCATATCGGCTTACTATGTTACAAAGAATTTAAATCTTATTGGAATCATAAACCCTGAAATGGGGCAACAAAATATTAAATGGTTCGATGTATTTGACTTTCAGGAAGGAGATGAATTTCATTATATTAACTCTTCTAATTCGTTAATATCAGGCGGAAGTGCCTCTGAAAAAAAATATATAATACGTATAATAAAGAGAGAAAACTTTGAGGATTCAATACGATACACAGAGAATATTGAAGCTTTACTCAAATATAAGCAGAATACTACAAGTGACTATATAATAACATATGACAATCAACAAGTTACCAATGTCGTTTATAAAAATGCTGAGTTCGATCATGAACCAGGAATTCCGGTATTTCAGAATGATAGTTCAATGTTGGTAGTTTATCCAAGCTTTAGTGTTAATAGTTCACCAGAAATGTATTTTAAAGAAAATGATTGTTGGCATAGATCCAATGTAATTGATGATGCATGTAATTATACTTCATATGCAAAAGGAAGAGGACTGATCGCTTCGAATAGTGGATGTTGGGAATGGCAAAGTTCCGATAATACTCAACAAGTATATTATAAAAAAAACTCATCGACATGGGGAACTCCACTGTTGCTTACAGATATTTATGAATTGTCAGAATTATCAGGAATAAAAGTTTATCCGAACCCAATAGCTGATAAAATTTATGTTTGTATGAATGACTTTTCTCGTTTCTACTCATTTGAATTATTAGATGCTAAAGGAGAAACCATTAAAAAAACAGAATTGAATACAAATAGCAATATTATAAATTTAGAAAAGTTAAACAGAGGGATCTATTTTTATCGCTTGACGATGGACAACAAACAGATAAAATCGGGAAAAATCATTAAAGAATAGCGACAATTACATGTTATAAACGAAAACTATGCCCCCCTAACACACGCTCTTTTAGGTTTGCACTGAAATTAGAATTTTGAAAGTCGAGGTTGATTTCTATACTTTTGTTGTAAAAAAGCATCACAAAATTATGGCGTATTCGTTTCTCCGCCGGCAACTGACAGCAGGATTGAAAAAAACTAAAAATTAATTTCAATCTAAAATGATTGGTCTCGTATTCTGAGAAACTTCTTTCAACTTATTCAGGTTTAGGTTATCAACAAAAAAAGTGATTCAACGCCTGTGAATCACTTTTTTTTGTTCGGGACTTTGGTAAAATTCTGTTGTTATTTCCGAAAGTATTTATCCCTGACTTTCAGTGCTATTTTGCGTAGCAACGGAAAGTATTTTCCGCTTTTCACATTGTAGGCAAATGATTGTGCATCAAAAATCATTTCAAAATTTTCGGTACAGAAAACGGGTTTTCCAGTGATCCGGTTTATTTCGATTGCCTGATGCAGCGAACTTTCGAAAAACAGGTTGTATTCACCTGCTTTGTAGGTATTGGCTTTGTGTTGGCCGTGATTATTGGCTCTTTGCCGCGAGCGGGCATCGGGTAAATCGAGCATAACCAGTTTATTGTATTTTACATTGTTTTTTGCCAGCCAGGTTTCTGTCTCAGTGCGGTATTTTTCGAGGCGCGAGGTTACCAGTGTTCCCACCTTTGCACGCGGAATGTATAAGGGTGCAGCTTTGAGTATAAAGTCGGTATAAAGTGGTCCGTCGTCGTTTTGCTCGTCGGTAGGGTCCACACAAAGCACACCGTCGATATCGAAACAGGCCTTGTCGAGTGTGGTATGGTTAAAAATATTCCACTGAAAATAACGTGGCAACGGCACTGACTCGAAGTAATAATCCACCATGGTTTCTTTGCCGGGAACCACATAAACAGCACAATACGAAATATCAAAATCGGGTGCAACCTCTTTAATTAGTTCTTTTGCTTTAACCATTGCCGAGCCGGAAGCAATACTATCATCAACAATCAGAATTTTTTTAAATTCTTTTACGTCAATAAACTGACCACGTTCACCAGCCTTGTATATGTGTCCGTTGCGAAACGAATGTATATCTGTAAATGGTTTGCTCAGATACAGGGCTATCAGATTGGCCGGCAACATTCCGCTACGGGGTACGCCTACAATTAAATCAAAATCACGGGGAAGAATACTCAGTCGCTTCAGAATGACCGTATTCATGTCGGCAATGTTTCTGTAATACATAATATTTAGTATATAAAGTTTGTAAAGTTCATAAAGTTTGTAAGGTTATATTGTAACTCACTTATCATCACATCAACATATCATCACATCATCACATCAACACATCAACATATCAACACATCATCACATCTTTTCAATAATATTCCCAAAACTTTCGGCACGAGCTTCCCACGAGTTTGACGAAGTAAAATCAATACGCTTGCGAATGAGTTGCTCCGAATCGTCCTGTGTTTCGGCTATCAGTTTCCGCACAAAATCTTCTTTATCGGCAGCTACACTAACCAAACCATCGAACTCAGGCAGGCTGGCAAAGGCATTCATAACCAATGGTACGCCCACAGCGAGGTATTCGTTTATTTTGAGCGGATAGATATTTTGGTTTACCTCATTCACGATGTAGGGAATCATTCCCACATCGTAAGTGGCTAGCAACTGTGGCACATCGGTAGGTTTAACCGGATCGAAAAAACGTACGTTGGCAAACTTTTGTAAACGCGACTTTAGCTTTTCGTTGCGCATGTCGCCCGTAAATTCGAAATCGAACTCAGAAAGCCGGCTTACGGCATATTCCACCGTATCGATATCGAAACGGGGATCGAGACTACCGATAAAGCCAACACGTTTTCGTTCGCGGTTATAGACCGTGGTTTTGGCAAATCTGCTGAAAGCCGGAAAATCAACTCCGTTTTTGACTACAAAACAATTGGGGTTTAATTTCGATTTTTCAGCATTCAGAAAGTCGGAAGTGGTAATAACACCGTCTACTCTCGACAGAAATTTATTTTCAATTTCAAAAATCCTTTTTCCGAAAAACACCGATTCAACACCATCGTAGCAATAATAAATATGCGATTTCTCACCCAGCTTGTGTAAAAGTGATAGTCCGAAAACAGGATTGTATGCTGTGATGGCAATGGGATTTTTAAAACCGAGCGTACGCATTGCTTTTTTTAGCGAA
>JAYRXP010000510.1:0-2108 GCA_041917395.1 Paludibacter sp. | reverse complement strand
GTAGAGTTTTGACTTATGCCCTTACAAACTTCAGCAAGTTCACTTATCGAAACTTTATAAAAATTCATTTTCTGCGCATTGGCCAACACCTGATATTGTTTATAATCGCCGCCAATAATGGTAACTTGCGAAACCCCGCCGGTGGCAAGTATAAGCGGTTTTACGTTCCAGTCGGCAATGGTGCGCAAATCCATCATGCTGGTAGTATCCGACTGAAGGCCGACAAAGAATATCTCACCCATTACGCTCGACTGAGGAGCCAAAACAGGCTGTCCAACACCCAAAGGCATTTTAGAAGCAACACTAATCAGTTTTTCACTCACTATCTGACGGGCTTTGAACACATCGGTTCCCCAATCAAACTCAATCCACACAAACGAAAATCCCTGCGAAGAGGAAGAACGCACCCGGCGCACATCGGTTGCTCCGTTTACAGCAGCTTCAATCGGGAAAGTAACCAGTTTCTCAATTTCCTCCGAAGCCATTCCGTGGGCATCAGTCATAACCACCACTGTGGGAGCAGTAAGGTCAGGAAACACATCTACATCCATATTGGAGGCAGTTCTCGTACCGAAAACCACCAACACCACCGAAGCCAACAAAATCAGATATTTGTTGTTCAGCGAAAATTTAATAATTTTATTCAACATGGCTTTTCCGGATTAATGAACATGACCTGAATGCGCATCCAAACCGCCTGTAGCCTGGGCCAGTTTTATTAGCATAGCACCACGCGTAACAATACGTTCGCCGGACGATATGCCCTTTAAAATTTCGGTGTTCAGCCCATCAGTTCCGCCTGCGAATACCTCCCGTTTCTCGAACAGTTCGGGTGTAATTTGCACCCAAACAAAGAAATTTCCCTGCTCTTCCAGAAGCGAAGAGGTCGGGACCACCAGCGTTTTTGTATCCGAAAATGTTTTCAGATAAACCTCCACAAAACTGCCCGAAACAAATGTACCGTTATTTTCCACCTGCAAAGCCACCGGAATTAAATAATTATCATCGTTGGCTGCTTTGCCGTACGAAAGCACTTTACCATTCAACTGTTCGAGGGTATAGGTGTTCTTGTCGGCTGTGCGGATTGTTGCCGTTTTGATATTTGCCAGCAAAGGCGTATATTTTGAAGGAACTTCGGCCCGGAGTGTCAGCAATTTGTTTTGCGACACCACAACTATGGGCTGGCCTGCTTCTACATAAGCTCCGTTTTTTACAAAAACCTGCCTGATAAAACCCGATTGCGGACTTGAAATTGTCTGTCCCGACGCGTTGAAGTTTTTACTCAGATTTGCATACACAGCTTTTGCATTCTCAAACTGATTTTTTTCGGACAACAATTCTTTTTCCGAAACAATCCTATCCTGTGCCAGTTCCTTTGCCCGCTCGTAATCAGCTTTTTCTTTTTCGTAATTGCTTTTAGCCTCCGAATATTTTACAGCAATATTATTATCGGCCATATTACCTCCTGTAACCGTGAGCAGTGCCTGTCCGGCTTTTACATCCTTTCCTTCGATAACTGTACCCGAATTAAAGAGTACAATGCCGTTTGTTTTGGCTGTAACAACAACTTCATTTCCCTGCGACGATTGCACCAGTGCAGTTGTTTTTATAACGCGCCCGAAAGGTTCAAATGCCGGAACAGCTGTAGCAAAGTCAATCTTCCAGGTCTGTTCTTTGGTAAAAACAGTTGTGTTGGTTTTCGAAACTGCATTTTTTTCGGCAGCCTCGTGTGCAGTTTCATCGTTAGCAAACACGGTTACGTCCGGAATAACTATTTCGAACTGCCCTTTGCCGGTCTCAATTACAAAACTGAGTTTTCCTTTTCCCTGAGTTTCGGGTTTAATATCAAAGCTGTAAATTCCTTTACGTGTGGGTGCTGCGAGCGTTTGTTTTGTTTCTTTGCCATTTACAGCAAGTGTAACAGTAATTTTTCCTTTTTCGAGCGCACGAAAATCGGGCAAAGTGGAAAAATGCGATAACACATTCGCCGTTTCGCCGGCAACAAAGGCATCAGCTTCGGCAAAAAGTTCAAAATCGCTGGTGTAAGCAGTATATCGAAATTTCGATTCTTCGTGTTCGTCGTGCGACTCATGCTCCTGAGTCTGTTT
>JAYRXP010000509.1:0-1754 GCA_041917395.1 Paludibacter sp. | reverse complement strand
CGAAAAAAATCGCTATAACTAGCGATTTTTTTTGTAAATTTGCGCTTCAAAAATTCAATCGTTTTTAGTATGAATAAAATTATTCGCAAGGTTCATTTTTCGGAAAACGTTATCATGTTCGAAGTGGAGGCTCCGCTTATCGCAAAATCGCGTAAAGCAGGCCATTTTGTAATGGTAAAAGTAGGAGAAAAAGGAGAACGCATTCCGCTTACTATTGCCGGTGCCGATTTGCAACGGGGTACCATTACACTTGTTGTACAGAAAATGGGTGTTTCTTCCACTAAATTGTGTAGCCTCAATGAGGGTGAGTTTATCACAGATATGGTTGGGCCACTTGGTAAAGCAACACATATCGAAAACTTCGGAACCGTGGTTTGTGCCTGTGGTGGAGTGGGAACAGCGCCCATGTTGCCTATTGTTGATGCACTTAAAAAGGCAGGTAACAAGGTGATAACCATACTTGCTGCCCGTACTAAAGAACTGATTATTCTGGAAGAACAAATGCAACAACTTTCTGACGAGGTAATTGTGATGACCGACGATGGTTCGTACGGAACAAAAGGATTGGTTACAAATGGCGTGGAATCGGTTATAAATCGCGAGAAAGTGGACTTGTGTGTAACCATTGGCCCTGCTGTAATGATGAAATTTGTGAGTTTGCTCACCAAAAAATACGAAGTTCCGACACTGGCTTCACTGAACACAATTATGGTGGATGGAACAGGAATGTGCGGCGCATGTCGCGTTTCGGTGGGTGGAAAAACACGCTTTGTATGTGTGGATGGTCCTGAGTTTGATGCTCACCAGGTTGATTTCGACGAAATGTTGATGCGTTTGGGCGGATACAAAGACATCGAACGCGAAGAAATGGAAAAAATGAAATGCGCTTCAGGAATTAATTAATTATTTCGTGGTTCATGTTTCGCGTTAAAAAAGAACACGAAACACGAAACCCGAAACACAAAACGCAAAATAAAAAACATGAATATTACCGAAGAAAGAGCTTTACCATGGCGCGCCGAATTGCGTAACTCTATGAAAGCCAAGGAACGTACCGATATTCCCCGTGTAACAATGCCTGCTCAGGATCCCGCAATTCGCTGCAGAAATAACGAAGAAGTGAATTACGGATTAACGCCCGAACTGGCAATGCAGGAAGCAAAACGCTGTCTCGATTGTGCAAATCCGACTTGTATGGAAGGTTGTCCGGTTGGGATTTACATTCCGAAGTTTATAAAATACATTGAAAAGGGTGAATTCCTCGAAGCAGCCAAAACGCTGAAAGAAACTTCGGCTTTGCCGGCTGTTTGCGGACGTGTATGTCCACAGGAAAAACAATGCGAATCCCGGTGCGTACACCTGAAAATGAAAAAAGAGTCGGTAGCTATTGGCCATTTGGAACGCTTTGCAGCCGATTACGAACGCGAAAGCGGCAATATTTCGATACCGGTGGTTGCCGAACCAAATGGCATGAAAATAGCGGTGGTTGGTTCAGGGCCTGCAGGATTGTCGTTTGCAGGTGATATGGCTAAAATGGGCTACGATGTCACAGTTTTCGAAGCTTTACACGAAATTGGTGGTGTTTTAAAATATGGTATTCCCGAATTCCGTTTGCCAAATGCATTTGTGGATGTGGAAATTGAAAACCTTCGCGCTATTGGGGTTAAGTTTGTAACTAACTGTATAATAGGACGAACAATCACTATTGAAGAACTAAAAGCCGACGGATATAAAGGTGTTTTTGTGGGAAGCGG
>JAYRXP010000508.1:0-2341 GCA_041917395.1 Paludibacter sp. | reverse complement strand
CGGAGTAGAATCAATTACGCCTGATCGCTTCAACTCGTTGTAGGCTTTAAAAACAGTATCGCGCGATACTTTATAGTGCAAACTTGCTTCGTTTATCGATGGCAAATTGTCTCCCGTTTTCAACGTCCCTTCCATAACCGATAGGCTTATGGTGTCGGCAATTTGCCTGACTTTCGAAATTGAATGGGTAAACTTAATGCTCATTTTGTTTTGATTGATTAATCAGAAATCGGGTTTTAGTGCGATGCTACAGCCTTGTATTCGTCTCCATCGTAAAGCGGACCCGATGGTTTCGAACCGACGAACGAATAATAAACTAAATAAATATAGCTAATTACCGGAACAATCATTGCATAAGCCATGCTGTGAGTCACGTCCGAAATATAACCCATCAATGGCGTCCAGATGGCACCTCCGATAATAGCCATAATAATCATCGAACCACCGATTTTTGTATTTGGTCCTAAGCCCTTTACACCTAATGCAAAGATAGTTGGGAACATACAAGACATAAAGAAACTCGAAATTACCAGCGACCAAACACCAAAGATTCCCGGATGCAGAATTGCAATTCCTGTTAATACAATATTTATAATACTGAATGTGCCCATCAATTTGTTTGGCTCAAATTTACGCATCAAAGCTGTTGATACAAATCGACCAATGCCGAATGCAAGCAAGGTATAAACTAAATACACACCGGCCTCTTTTTCAGGTTTTTGTATAAAATCCTTCACGTACTGAATCAGAAAACTCCAGGTTCCAACCTGTGCGCCCACATAGAAAAACTGTGCAATAATTCCTTTTATAAAATGCGGATATTTAATGAGTTTTGAGAAATGACCGTGACCATCTTCGCTTTTACCTTTTTGTTTAACAGGATTATCCGTTTCAGACGGAAATTTCACACGCCATATTAAAAATGCCCAAACCAATATCACACAACCAATAACCATGTAAGGAGGTATGACACGCATAATCTCACTGTGCAGATAATCGTTGTAAGTTCCGGCAGCTTTCATAGCCTCTATCTGCGCGTCGGAGTGTTCAACACCCGAAAAAATAAACTGACTACCAATAAGTGCGCCGGTCATTGCACCAAGTGGGTTGAAAGCCTGCGAAAAATTCAATCGTTGTGCGGATGTGTCGGGATCACCTAATACCGAGATAAATGAATTTGCTCCCGTTTCGAGAAATGCTAAACCGCTGGCAATAATAAACAAAGCCATTAAAAATAGCTCGAATTTTCCGATGGTGGCTGCCGGATAAAATGTAAAAGCTCCGGCTGCGAACAGCAGTAAACCTGTGATAAGTCCGGTTTTGTAATTGTATTTGTCCATTACCAGTGCAGCCGGCAAGGCCATTAAAAAATAGCCCAGATAAAAAGCCGACTGAACCAAACCTGCCTGGAAGCGATTTAATTCAAATGACTTCATAAACTGGGGAATAAGAATGTCATTCAGGTTATTAGGCATGGCCCACAGGAAAAACAATGCTGTTACTAAAAAGAACGGAAGAGCATTTTCTTTGCTTACAATTTTGTGTTTTGACATTTTTCTGAGATTATATTTAAGAATTTATTAACTGTGCTGAACTATGCTGAATTCGCGACAAAGATAAAGCAGTCTTCAGAAATAAGTACCATTCTGTTTTATGTTTTACAACATAATAATGTCTTATTCTTTGATTATTACTGCATTGCGGTAATCGAGCGGTGTAATTCCTGTTCGTTTTTTGAAAAAAACCGAAAAATACTCCGGATTTTCGAAGTTCAGGCTGTACGATATGTTTTTGACTGACTGTGAGGTGGTTGATAGCAATAATTTTGCTTCATTCAGTTTCAGTTCCATCATGTATTTCGATGGCGAAGTGCCTGTAAACTCTTTAAATGCCCTTCTGAATCCCGAATAACTGATATTGAGCGATCGGGCAATTTCTTCGGCCAAAATATTTTTATAAATCGATTCGCGCATGATTACTTTTGCCTTGTTTATTTTGCCAATCAGGTCTTCGTCATCGAAATTGCGGGTCTTGTCGCGGTAATACATTAATCCGAGAATATGCATTACAATGCCCGAAAGTGCCTGTTGGTAACCGGCTCGCTCTTCGTTAGCAATTTCGATGGCCTTCAGATACAGGTCAACAATTCGTTCGTTCAACCCGATATTAAAAACTGGATGACGGTTCAGAAAAAAGCCTTCGGCCACAATTTTTTCAATAATATCGCCCTTAAAACCTATCCAGTATTCGTTCCAACCCGAGTTTTCGAGCGGCTGATAGGTATGCCAAACACCGGGCATCAGAAAAAACATTTTTCCTTCGGAAATTAACGCTGAATGTT
>JAYRXP010000507.1:0-3645 GCA_041917395.1 Paludibacter sp. | reverse complement strand
TTCGTCGTCCGGACGAACAACTGTCAGCGTGTTACCTTCGATTTCGATGCTGATGTTAGGATTAATTTCTTGTGTTAATGTGCCTTTTGGGCCTTTAACGGTTACAACATTGTCTTGTACCGTTACTGTTACTCCGGCAGGAATACTAATGGGCAATTTTCCAATTCTTGACATTTTTCTTTCCTCCCTCTATTAATAAACGTAACATATAACTTCACCACCAACTTTCAGGTCGGCAGCTTCCTTGTTGGTCATTACACCTTTCGAAGTCGAAAGGATAGCAATACCCAAACCATTCAAAACACGGGGCATTTCTTTGTAGCCCACATACTGACGTAAACCCGGAGTAGAAACACGAATGAGTTTCTTGATTGAGTTCACTTTGTTTACCGGATCATATTTCAGAGCTATTTTGATTGTGCCCTGAGGTCCGTCTTCTACAAATTTGTAGTTCAGAATATACCCTTTTTCGTGCAGAATGCGGGTAACTTCTTTCTTTAAGTTCGATGCGGGAACTTCCACCACACGGTGGTTAGCTTTAATAGCATTCCGCAATCGGGTTAAATAATCTGCGATTGGATCTGTCATAAAAATTGTTTTTAAATTGATCCCGGCTTTCGGGACAATATTTAATTATTTAATAAATCTACCCGCAGCCCCCTAAAGGGGAGTGTTGGTAGAAAATATCCATTGTTTAATCGGTAATCATAAGTCCCCTTTAGGGGATTCAGGGGTTACCAGCTTGCTTTTTTCACTCCGGGGATTAAGCCTTTTGAAGCCATTTCGCGGAACTGAATACGCGAGATTCCGAACTGACGCATGTATCCTTTAGGACGACCGGTGATTTTGCAACGGTTGTGCAGACGGATTGGCGACGAGTTGCGTGGAAGTTCCTGCAGAGCATCGTAGTTGCCTTCGGCCAGGATTTGTTCACGTTTTGCAGCATATTTAGCAATCAGCTTGGCTCTTTTCACCTCGCGGGCTTTCATTGATTCTTTTGCCATTGTATCTTCTAATTAGTTTTTCTTAAATGGTAATCCGAATTCTTTCAACAAAGCATAACCTTCTTCGTCAGTTTGAGCTGTGGTTACGAATGTGATATTCATACCCAACAAGCGACTGATGTTATCGATATTGATTTCAGGGAAAATAATCTGCTCGGTGATACCCAGCGTATAGTTTCCACGTCCGTCCAGTTTATTTTCGATACCTTTAAAGTCGCGAACACGTGGTAATGCCACACGTACAAGTCTTTCGAGGAACTCATACATTTTGTCGCCGCGCAAAGTTACACGAACGCCGATAGGCATTTTTTTACGCAATTTAAAGTTCGAAATATCTTTTTTCGATATGGTAGCTACTGCTTTTTGTCCCGAAATAGTTGTCATTTCGTTAACAGCTACTTCGATAATTTTCTTGTCAGCCACTGCTATACCAAGCCCTTGATTTAATACGATTTTCTCAAGTTTCGGAGCTTGCATTACCGAGCTATAGCCAAATTCTTTCATTAACGCAGGAACGATACGTTCTCTGTAGTCGTTTTTTAAACTTGCTGTATTCATCTTAAATTTCCTCTCCTGATTTTTTAGAAATACGTACTAATTTGCCTTCGGCATTTAATTTGCGTCCAACACGAACAGGTTTTCCTTTTTCAACCGGATTAAGGTTCGAAATATGAATAGCTGCTTCCTGTTTTACGATACCACCCTGCGGACTTTTTGCATTTGGTTTGGTGCTCTTCGACACCATATTCACACCTTCTACGATTGCACGTTGCTCTTTCACAAGTACTTCCAACACGCGTCCGGTTTTACCTTTGCTGGCACCGGCGTTTACGTAAACGGTATCTCCTTTTTTAATATGTAATTTACTCATCTTAAATTATTTTTTTTCGAAGATTAAAGCACTTCAGGTGCAAGTGATATGATTTTCATGTTCGTTGCACGCAATTCGCGGGCTACCGGGCCGAAAATACGGCTACCACGGATTTCACCGGCATTGTTCAATAGTACACATGCATTGTCGTCGAAACGAATGTATGAACCGTCGGCACGACGAACTTCTTTTTTCGTACGAACAACTACTGCTTTTGATACGATACCCTTTTTGATATCAGCTGAAGGTATTACACTTTTCACTGTTACCACAATAATATCGCCCAATGTGGCGTAACGTTTGCTGGTTCCTCCTAATACACGGATACAAAGTGCTTCTTTGGCACCACTGTTGTCCGCTACTGTGAGTCTTGATTCTTGTTGTATCATAATTACTTAACTCTTTCGATAATTTCAGTTAATCTCCATCTTTTTAGTTTACTCAGCGGGCGAGTTTCCATTATACGAACTGTATCACCAATGTTACATTCGTTTTTCTCGTCATGAGCATGGTATTTTTTTGTCTTATTTACGAATTTACCGTAAATAGGGTGTTTTTCTTTCCACTTTACAGCTACAGTAATGGTTTTTTCCATCTTGTTGCTGAAAACGACACCCGTTCTTTCTTTTCTTAAATTTCTTGTTTCCATCAGAGTCTGATTTTATTGATTTATTTCTCGCTGACGTAATTCTGTCGCAAGGCGAGCTAATGTACGACGTACCACTTTAATCTGCGATGGATTGTCAAGCGGAGAAATGGCGTGATTCAATTTTAAACGTACCAAATGTTCTTTTTCAACATCAATGCGCTCCTGAATCTCTTTTGTGTTTAATTCTTTTATTTCTCTTGTTTTCATATTCATTACACATTTACAGAGGTGAAATCATAATCGCGTCTTACCACGAATTTAGTTGTAACGGGTAGTTTCTGAGCTGCTAAGCGCAAAGCTTCTTTTGCGATTTCGAATGGAACACCTTCCACTTCGAACAACATACGTCCCGGAGTTACCGGAGCAACAAATCCTTCGGGTGCACCTTTACCTTTACCCATACGTACCTCTGCAGGTTTTTTGGTGATAGGTTTATCGGGGAACACGCGTATCCAGATTTGACCCTGACGTTGCATATAACGGGTAACAGCAATACGAGCGGCTTCAATTTGGCGACCGGTAAGCCATTTGGATTCTAAAGATTTAATTCCGAAAGAACCGAACGCTAATTGATTACCTCTTTGGGCATTTCCTTTCATGCGCCCTTTTTGCTGTCTCCTGAATCTTGTTTTTTTAGGTTGTAACATAATTTACTTCTATCAAATTCATTAATAACAGTTAGTTTTTTCTCTTTTTGAAACCGCCTTTTCCACCACGATCGTTACGATCTTTGCGATCTCCACGTTCGTTGTTACTATAACGGTCGCCTCCGCGAGAGGCTTCTTTAGTAGCAGCAAAGTTTGGTGATAAATCTTTTTTACCGTAAACTTCGCCACGGCAAATCCATACTTTGATACCAATGATACCTACTTTGGTCAATGCTTCAGCGTGAGCATAATCAATATCGGCTCTGAATGTATGAAGAGGAGTACGTCCTTCTTTGTACATTTCCGAACGTGCCATCTCGGCACCATTCAAACGACCCGAAACCATGATCTTGATACCTTCAGCTCCCAGACGCATTGTAGAGGCGATTGCCATCTTGGTTGCGCGACGGTAAGCAATTTTACCTTCAACCTGGCGGGCTACATTATTAGCAACGATAACAGCATCCAATTCCG
>JAYRXP010000506.1:0-4251 GCA_041917395.1 Paludibacter sp. | reverse complement strand
TGAAACGACCGTCAGAATGTAACTATTTGTTGTTTAGCGCACTAAAACACGATAGGATTTGTTGTTCACTTTCAAGAAATATACACCTTCGTTTACGTTTTGCGTGAAAAGTGCATCAGTTCGTTTCGAAATTATTTTGCGGCCGTCGACAGAGTACAATTCAATGTCAGACAATTTCTCCGGATTAACCTGAATTTCATTGTCTTTAACCACAATTTTCACATTTTCAGCAACCAGTTTTTCCACACTGGCTAACATAGCATCACCAACAGGCAACAGAAAGTCGATTGTTTGGTTATTCGAACCTGAATACTGCGCACGAACTATTATACCAAGTTTATCAATTTTGGTTTTATCGGCCTCTTGTACGGAGAAAAATGTGTACAAATTCGGGATAGTAATTGAATATTTACCTGAGTTGGCCACTCCATCGTGCGTCATTTTGTATTTTGCATCGATATTATCGTAATCAGTATCACCATTGCAGGCAATCCAGGCCGGAGCATAATTTCCTGTAAATGTCATTCCTGTTTTTGGCACAAGCCACACATGAATAAAACATCTGGGAGTCCAGTTCGCAAAATTAGTACCCGTTCCATCGTACGAAACCACAACAGACTGATTTGGAATAATTGTGGCAGGATTTGACGACAAAACACCACCTTCGGCAGCCATCATACTGCCCGACATTAAAACAAAAACGAAAAACAAAATTGTAATTTTTTGCATAACTCTGTATTTTAAAATGTTAATAGTAAGACAAATATAATACTAATACACAAAAAATCAGCTCTGTTCGGGACTTAAATCTAATAATTTTTCGGCGCAAACGTTTGAAGAATATCAAAACTTCTGCCAATGAAAGTGCGTTAATTCAATCTATTTGCGTTCTGTTTATATTTTCAGTACATTTGCGCCGAACATTCGCAACATGCCAACTCTATGCAAAAAATAGTTTTTATTGTGCTAACAGCCGTTGTGGTTTTATTTTTTACTCCGCACACTTATGCCCAAATAATAAATAAAAAAATGTCCAATGGTTTCAGAACAGTCAGTTCCAGAAACATTGATGTTGTCATTATTCACTCCGTTTTTAATAATTCGGGTGGGGAAATTTACGATGTCGACCTGATTATAAAGCAGTTTTCGCGATATGGTGTAAGCGCGCATTATTTGATCGGACGAAACGGAGACATCTACAGGCTTGTGGACGAAAAAAATGTGGCTTATCACGCAGGCAAGAGTAGTTTGCCGGACGGGCGTACATCGGTAAATAGCTGTTCGATAGGAATTGAGCTTGCATGTTCGTTTACCGACAGTGTTTCTTCGGGGCAAATGAACGCATTGCAAAAACTAACAAGAGATATAAAAAGCAGATACAAAATAAAATACATATTGCGTCACTCGGACATCGCGCCTGTTCGGAAAACTGACCCCTGGAATTTCAACTGGGAATATTTCAGACAACTAACTGAAAATTAGTCGATTTCGAGACTTAACATTTTGCGGAATTGCTCTAACTGAGGATTTTTAGCCACCATTTCGAGGTAGCGTTGCTCCGGCGAAAGGCTTCGTTGCATTTCACTCTCTTCGGCAATCTTTATGGAAATAACAATAGATGAATTGCCAATGGCTGTGCGAATATACTGAACAGCTTCCGAAAGTAATTTTTTAGCTTCACTTTCCTGCATTACATTATTTACAACCACTTCGAAAGTAGTGTCTCCAAGACGAACGGGGAAGTTCAGATTTTTAAAACCAACTCTTTTTTCATCAGATAAAGTCTGTTGAAAGTTATTCCAGGCTTTCAGAAAATCATCATCCGTAAATTGTTTATTGAGATTAAAAACCGGCTCAACTTCTTTAACCTTATCTTGGTCAATGTTTTTTTCAACCTGTTTGGGTTTTGAAATAGAAATTGATTGAGGTCTGAAGCTTACCGCCGACGGGTTTGTAACAGCGGGTTTTGTTGGAGTTTCGGGTTGCTTCTGAACGTCAACCACTTTTACAGCCGGCTTTGCTACCGGTGTTTCTGTCTTTTCGCCAAAAGGATTTTCGGTTGTAACTGAAATTTTCTGAATCGGAATCGGAAGCTCGTCAATTAAGAGACTTTTTTTTTTTCATCATTCAGCTGACACAACCGAATAAGGGCAAGTTCTACCAATAAGCGTTTATTTTTACTTATCCTGTAATCCAAATCGCAGTCGTTCGCAATTTTGAGAGCCATAAATAAAAACTCGGGAGAGCAGGTTTGCGATTGTTGCTGATAACGCTTACGAATATCATCACCCACTTCGAGCAACTGAAGTGTTGCAGCATCCTTGCTTACCAGAATGTCACGCAAATGCGATGCCAGTCCGGTTATGAAATGGTGCGCATCAAATCCTTTATTCAATACATCGTTGAAAATTAACAACGAATTAGTTACATCACCCTTCAGAAAAGCCTCTACCAGTTTGAAATAGTACTCATAGTCGAGCACATTCAAATTGTCGATAACACCCTGGTAAGTGATATTGTTACCACAAAAACTAACTAACTGGTCGAAAATTGACAGCGCATCACGCATTCCACCATCACTTTTTTGTGCAATCACATTCATGCCGTTTACATCTACAGTAACGCCTTCCTGCTGAGCCACGTACTGCAAATGGGCTACCGTGTCGGCCACAGTTATACGATTGAAATCGTAAATCTGGCATCGCGACAGGATGGTTGGAATTATTTTGTGCTTTTCGGTGGTTGCCAGAATAAACATAGCATGAGCCGGAGGTTCTTCCAGCGTTTTCAGAAAAGCATTGAAGGCGCCGGGCGAGAGCATGTGAACCTCGTCGACTATATAAACACTGTATTTGCCAATTTGTGGCGGAATGCGAACCTGATCAATAAGCGAACGAATGTCGTCAACGCTGTTATTTGAGGCTGCATCAAGTTCGTGAATATTATACGAGCGCTGCTCGTTAAATGCCACGCACGATTCGCAGGTATTGCAGGCTTCGTGTTCGGAAGTAAGGTTCAAACAGTTGATAGTTTTAGCAAAGATACGTGCACATGTGGTTTTTCCCACTCCGCGGGGCCCGCAAAACAGGTAAGCATGCGCCAAATGACTGCCGGTAATGGCGTTTTTCAGTGTGGTTGTAAGTGCTTGTTGCCCAACAACCGACTGAAAAGTCTGAGGTCTGTATTTTCGTGCTGATACTATAAAATTGTTCATCGAATACTCCTTTTTTCAAAGTTGTGCAAATATACAGAAAAGTTCAACAACTTTTTCAACAAAAAATTTTTTTATTAAAAATTATCCTTTCCGATTTTTTAGTACTTTTGTCATCCTGAAAACAGGAGTTTTATTGATAAGCGCAAGCAATCCAATATGACATTTCTAAAAAATAATATATCAGATATTTATGAACAACCAGTCTGCATTTCAAAAAATATTCAATCTGCTAAAATCGGTAGTTTTGAATAAATACGTCATTGTGCTGGTAAGTTTTGGGATATACATTACCTTTTTCGACCAACACAACCTGATTAACCGATGGCAGTCGAACCAAAAAATTAAGGAGCTGGAAGAAGAACACAAATATTACGAGCAGGAAATTAAAAAGAACAAAGAGGAACTGCAACGCCTGCAACGCGACGACGACTATCTGGAAAAATATGCCCGCGAAAAATATTTTATGAGAAATAAAGGCGAAGAAATTTACATCATCAAAGAAGACTAAAATGCTGCAAAAAAACCGATTGAACATATTATTTCCCATTGGAGCCAGCCTGGTGTTTGCGGCATCGCTGTTTAAACTTAACAACCAGAAAAATATTGAATATTTTTTTTCTGCGGGTGCTCTCTTATTGATTATATATCACGGGATACTCCTTTATAATGTCCGAAACGAAGACAAAACCCGTCAACGCATGTATCGAACAGTGTTTTTTTCATCACTATTGTTGGCTGTCGGTAGTTATTTTATGTTTACCGGAGCAAACAGTTGGAGTGTTACTGTCTTAATTTATGCAGTCACCATTCTTTATTCAAGCTTCAGACTTAAATAAACGTGAGTTCGATATAAAATTAATTTTTCTTATTCAAAGCAAAGTTTATTAGTGCCTCAATATTTATTCCACTTTCCCATGGCCTACAGCGTATACCTGCCGGATTGCCATTAATATAATATTCTGACCATGCTCCTGTACTGTCTGCTAAAAGCAAAGTTTTTTGGTATAAAAAATCTGAATCTTTTAAACTTAGGCGAT
>JAYRXP010000505.1:0-1721 GCA_041917395.1 Paludibacter sp. | reverse complement strand
TACACAAATGTTGCGCCTCGATAACCACCATTACACCCATGGGCTGAAGCGTTTTCTGAATACATTCCTTTATTTGCGTTGTAAGCCGTTCCTGCACCTGCAAGCGACGGGCAAACACTTCAACAATACGGGCAATTTTACTCAGACCCGTAATTTTGCGGTCGGGAATATACGCCACGTGTGCTTTACCAAAAAACGGCAGCATGTGATGTTCGCACATCGAATAAAAATCAATATCCTTTACTATAACCATTTGCCGGTAGTTTTCGGTAAACATGGCCGATTGGATAATTTCTTCGGGATTTTGTTCGTAACCCTGTACCAGAAACTGCATTGCTTTCGAAACACGCTCAGGTGTTTTCAGTAATCCTTCGCGCTCAGCATCTTCGCCAAGCAACTTCAGAATTTCTTTGTAATGAAAGGCAATTTTTTCCGTTTTTTCATCTTCAAACGGTACGGGTTTGTTTATATTGAAATCCATGTGGTCAATTGGGAATTACGAGTTGGAAATTAAGGAGAAATACAATTAGTAGTTTATTTTGTCTTTGACAGTATAAATTGCATTTCTGAGATTTGGGAAAGTAGAAATCAGTTCATCACGAAACGCCTTTGCCTCTTCGGCAGTTTTAAAGTCGCCCACACGCACTTTCCAGAACGGTGATATATAACTTACATAAACACCCGTTTCGGGGAAAGCCGTACGAATTTCTTTTTCAACACTAAAAGCTTCACTTTTGGCTGTTCGCTGCACATTGCTCGAAAAAACCTGAATACGAAATCCGGGGCCGGCTCCTTTTGAGGTTGTATGCGTTGCTTTGCGGTCGGCTAACGAAGTCTCGATGCGGCTATCCTGAACCACATTTACGGTAGCTCCCGTCAGCGAATCAGGTTTGGCAAGCATCTGAAATATACCGGTTGGCGTTTCCTGTTTTTGTTCCTGACTATACAAACCAACTGACATTACGAAAGTCAGAAGAATGGCAATTAATCTCATACCTTATTCATTTTTTTGAGGGTGCAAAGTTATGAAAATTTATTTCAGTACACCACCGGTTATAAAACAATCTTCAAAATCGGGCAGAAACTCAGGCTCGGAAGCAAAAAGTCCGTATACCGAAGAGCCAGAACCCGACATAGATGCATACAAAGCGCCGGCATCATACAATTTTTCTTTAATCTGTTCAATAGCCGGATATTTTGCAAAAACCGAACGTTCGAAATCATTGACAATTTTACCCTTCCAATCTTTTACAGGAAGTTTAACCAGTTCGTTCAGCGAACAATCCGGCTTTAGCGGAACTGCATTCGAATACGCTTCGGGCGTCGAAACATGAATATCAGGCTTTATCAACACTAAAAAGTAGCCTTTGAGCGACAAGTCTGTTTTGGAAAACAGATTCCCGATACCTGTTGCAAACACCGGCTTATTTTTGATAAAAACCGGACAATCGGCACCAATCTTCACCGCATAAGTTTCTAACTTTCGGATGGCAATTTTCAGGCCAAAAAGTTCATTTAACGCTTTGAGCATAAAAGCTGCGTCAGATGAACCTCCTCCAAGCCCCGCCCCGAAAGGGATTTGCTTTATCAGCGTTATATCTATGGGAGGAATATCGTAGTCGTTTTTCAGCAAACGGTAAGCTTTGATAATAAGATTGTTATCCGGTTCGCCATCGATGGGTATGCCGCCCGACGAAAAACTGTAATCCGAACAGCTATCC